>NZ_JAMXXL010000017.1:0-72632 GCF_024129685.1 Acinetobacter lwoffii
AATAGACGGAAACGATTTGGTCTAAGAATGAATTTAATTGCTGGAATGGTGAACTGGACGCTCTTAAATTAACTTTCGCAAGAGATCTAATATATCGCAAATTTATTACATAAATAAACAAATATTATAGTTTGTTATCTAATATTGACCATTTTTTAATCACTAGAAATTATGTATCGAAATATAGTTAGAGCTTAATTAATGAGCTGAGATTGTAATAACTTGCCTTTAGTTTTCAGATAAATTCTATTTAAAAGCAAGAAACTATATATAGTCTACTTTTAACCATGAATGATCTATTGTTATTATTTAATTCATTCCACCACAATATATTTAATATTTTTTATTAAAATTTAAGTAAGTTTTTACTCGGTTTATCTGGCTGTTTTAGCATAAATAAAAAACGCTTAAAACTACCTCCCATCATTTAAATAAAATCACTGAAGGTCTTTTTAAAAGGAATTTTAAAACCGGCCTTAACCTGTTCATGCCTGATTTACCCCATATCCAAGTTGTCAGCCTAAACATTTTATGGGATAACTAGCAGGAAGAAAGCCGCTGTTTGAGTGATTACAATTAGGCCCGTAGGCCATGCTTCACTTTTTCAGACTGCATAGCATACTGACTTTGGGAGAACTGCTCAGGTGACCAAACAGTTTCTGACACATCGTTGTCTGATTGCACCACCGCATGCGAATGATGATTTTTTTGCACAGACGGTCATTTATCTCGCGCGTCATGATGAAGATGGTGCCCAAGGCATCATTATCAATCGACCTGCCGGCATTCAAATTAAAGAATTGCTGAATGATCTTGATATTGAAGCAGACAATGTCAATCCGCATGAAGTATTACAAGGCGGCCCTTTACGCCCTGAGGCCGGTTTTGTCTTGCATACTGGTCAGCCGACCTGGCATTCCTCCATCGCCGTAGGTGAAAATGTCTGCATTACCACTTCCAAAGATATTCTGGATGCCATTGCGCATAATGAAGGGGTCGGTCGCTATCAGATTGCCCTCGGTTATGCCAGTTGGGGCAAACACCAGCTGGAACAGGAAATTGCCCGTGGTGACTGGCTGATTTGTGATTCCGATATGGATCTGATTTTTAACCTCCCTTATAACGACCGTTGGGACGCTGCCTATAAAAAAATGGGTGTAGACCGCAACTGGTTATCTTCCGAGATTGGACATGCTTGATGTAAACGCGCCATACACCATTATGGCGTTTGATTTCGGTACACAAAAAATGGGAATGTCGGTTGGACAATCCCTGATTGCAAGTGCCAATCCACTGCCCTTATTTCCCATGAAAGATGGTATCCCCAACTGGGATGAACTGCTCAAAATCGTGAAAAGCCATCAACCGAATTTATTTCTGGTCGGTTTGCCGCTGAATATGGATGATAGTGAATCCGAACTATCGACACGGGCGCGAAAATTTGCCCGCCGTTTACGTCATCAGACCAATATTGAAACCTGGATGGTGGATGAACGTCTGACCACCCGTGAAGCACGCGATGAACTGGAGCATTATCAGGCTCAAGGTCGCGGCAAAAAACTCTCTGCCGACAGTATTGCGGCTGCCTTGTTGATCGAAAGCTGGTATCGTCATCCTGCCGGGATCACGCCTTAATCTGTTTTGAAAATTTTTAAATCAGCATCCTTTAGGGTGCTTTTTTATGCTCAAAAATGCTTCTTAAGGATAAAAATAACGAAAAGTCAGGTTAATTCGTGGTGTTAAAACTTTGCTGGTTTTGCTGATACTGTGTTTCCAGTTTTGCTGCGTCGCGCCACGCATCACAATCAGTTGTCCACTATGTAACAGCACATCGACTTTCTCATTGTGGGTTTTATGTTTAAAGCTCATTTTACGGGTGGCTCCCAGACTCAGAGAAGCAATGACATTTTCCCGAGAAGTGCCTGTATATAGCGCCGGTTCATCATCACTATGCCAACCCAAGCCTTGAGAACCATCTTCATACAAATTGGCCAGACAGGAATTAAAGGGATGACCGACCAGAATTTCAATATGCTGCTTTAAACGGAATAATCCGGGTGTCCATACCTGAGCTTGTTTGAGCGTACCAGAATAACGATACTGATAATGTTCATCGCCATACCAGACCACCTGGCGGCCGGTGACATGGTGCTTGCCAAATAAATGCACTTCATCATGTTGCCAGGCCAGCTGACTGAGAAAATGCTGTAGATACTGCTGGCTTTGTTCCTGATCCAAAATCAGGCCATAATCTTCTACTACCCCATCAAAAGGTAATACATTGGCTTGCGGCTGGGGTGCAAATAAATCGAGCGTCATATCAATCAGATCCAGTATCCACATGAAAATACTGACATTCGACCTAAAAGATTACAACTGCTCTTCACAAATGACTACAACATTTATGCTTGTGGCTTGCCTAATTCCTGCCTAGACTGAATTCAATTTTCACAATAAAAATAATCCTTTTATGAACTTATGGCAGCTGTTTCAGAAACTTCGTCCCTTTGTTCAGCCTTACCGGTTGCTGGTGATTGCCACGCTGATTCTGACCCTGATCGGTTCATTCACCGCACAGGTCAATGCCATTACCTTGCAATATGCAGTCGACAGCATCAATTCGCTACTCGAAACCGGTCAAGGACTGGAGCAAGGCTGGCATATTCTGATCACGATTTCGGCGATTTTGCTTGGCAAAGAAATTATCAATGCCTTTGTCCAGTTCGGGCAGAAGTTCTATGGAGAGAAACTGCGGATTTTTGTCTCTCAGGATCTGGCCCAAGGGATTATTGAAAAGTTTTTAAAATATCGTCTGGAATTTTTTAATCAGGAAAATAACCAGGCCGGTAAATTACAGACCCGGATTGACCGTGGTATTGGTTCACTGACCCGTCTCGTTCAGATCTTCTTTATTGATATTTTACCGTTATTTACCAGTGCCATTGTGGCTTTGGGGTTAATGTATTATGCCAATGTTTATGTCGGTCTGGTCGCGACTGCCATTGTCCCGATCTATTTCTGGTTGACCTATAAACAGGCGCAAAAGCTGGGGGGCTGGCGCCGCAGTCTTCGCGATGGTCGGGAGAAAAAGAGTCAGGGCATTCTCAGCATCATCAACTCGATTACCGTAATCAAATCCTTTAACCGCGAATCGATTGAATCGGAAAAGCAGCTCGGTTTACAGCGTGAACTGACCGACAATCAGATGAAAACCCGCCAGACCAGTTTCCTGTTTGATGGCCTGAAAACTTTTCTGGAACAGATCGGGATTGTACTCATCATTATTCTAACCTCCTACTTTGTGCTGGATGGCCAGATGAGTATTGGCATGATCATGTTTCATGTGTTGCTATTTAATAATGTCTCTGCCCCAATCCGATCCCTGCACCGGATTTATGATGAAGTAAATGACGCCATGATCTATTCAGAAAGCTTTTTCAAGATTCTGGAAGCAGATGATGAAATTGAACAAAGCGGTCAGCAGAAACCGATTGTCCAAGGAAAATTTGAACTGAGTGGCGTGAATTTTTATTATCCAAACGGCCACCATGCCCTGAAAGATATTGATATGGAAATTCGTCCCAATAAAATTACCGCCTTGGTGGGCTTATCGGGTGCCGGAAAATCCACCCTGATCAGTTTGCTGGATAAATTTTATGAACCACAGCAAGGCCAGATCAAACTGGATGGCATTGACCTGAAAGATTATGACACCCAATATCTACGCGATCATATTGGTCTGGTCTTGCAAAAAAACCATATTTTTCAGGGCACCATCTTTGACAATATCCGCTACGGCAAAACTACTGCCTCAATGGAGGATGTAATTGAAGCGGCAGAAAAAGCCTCGATTCATGAGCAGATTTTACAGTTACCGGATGGCTATGACAGCGATGCCTTGATGCTGTCTGGCGGCCAGCAGCAACGGATTGCCTTGGCACGGATGTTCCTGAAAAATCCACCAATCATTTTTCTGGATGAACCGACGGCGAGTCTGGATGCAATTGCCACGGAACAGATCAAACAAAGTCTGGACCAGATCAAGCAAGGCCGTACCGTGATCATCATTTCGCATAGCCTGTCGCAGATTATTGATGCAGATTATACCTATGTGATGAAAGAAGGAACGATTGCTGAACATGGTGAACACGATCAGCTTTATCATCAGCAAGGCGTATATAAGGAAATCTTTGATGCGATGGCCAAGAGCCTAAATATTGAAAAAATTGCCAAAACTTTTGAAGATGATGCTGAGGAAGAAACTCATAGTTAGCTTTTCTATCCCAATAAAAAACCTCCGAGCTGGAGGTTTTTTTATTTAAGTCTGGAACGTTTAACGCTGAACTTTCTGTTCAATTTCTTCAACGCTGGTATGACGCACATCAAAACCTTTGACCATATAGATCACCTGTTCCGAAATATTCCGGGCATGATCGCCAATTCTTTCTAGCGAACGCAGCACCCATAATACATTGATGACACGACTGATATGCCGCGGATCTTCAATCATATAAGTCATAAGCGTACGTGTGGCTGATTGATACTCACGGTCAATATCCGCATCTGCCAACATGACCTTCAAAGCTTGATCTACATCCAGACGCGCAAAAGCATCCAGTGCATCATGAATCATCACCCGCACCTGGTTGCCAATATGCCGGGTTTCCATATAACCGCGCGGTGAGCCGCCCTCTTCACATAAGCTTTGTGCAATTCGGCCTATTTTCGAGGCTTCATCGCCAATCCGTTCCAGATCGGTATTGGCCTTGGACATGGCAAGCACCATACGTAAATCAATCGCGGCAGGATGACGGCGCGCCAGAATCAGGGTCAGCGCTTCATCAATATCTCGTTCCATCTGATTGACGACATTATCTTGAAACTGCACATCTACTGCCATTGAGACATCTGTGTCCAATAGGGCATGAATGGCATTAGCTACCTGCTGTTCTACCAGTCCGCCCATCGTCATGAATTTGGTATTTACGTCCTGCAATTCTTCATTAAATTGCGAAGAAATGTGATGACTTAATACAGGATTATTTGGACACAAGGAAAGCTACTCCTGAACGATAGAGGACAATGATCAATAATAAATCATATTAAAGCATATCTATGATGAAAGTTTGATGACAATAGTAGCCTCATAGAGCCTGAGGCAAATCATATTCAATTAGCCAGGCATTCAGCTCTGACAGTTCCTTTTCGGTCAACTGCCCGACCGAAGCCTGCAATTGCAACACATGCAACAGATAATCATATTTGGCATTTAAATAATCGGTCTTGGCGGAAAAGGCATTACGCTGTGCCAGCAATACATCAACCATGGTTTTTAAGCCTTCCTGATATTGGGCTTTAGACGCTTGTGAGACAATTTCCGAAGAGTCCATCGCGGCTTTACGTGCATTCAGTTTGGCCTGATCGGTTTCTACTTGCATAAAAGACTGTTTCACATCGGTATTGGCTTTGCGGATGGCCGCATCCAGTTGCGCTTCACTTTTTTGCACATTAACGCCGGCCTGACGGATACTTTTTTGCGTGCGTCCACCGCTAAATACATTCCAGTTCACCTCCACCCCAATTTGGTCGAAATCTCCATTGCTGGACATGATCGTAGCCGGACTTTGCTTTAAATAGCCATAGGTTCCGACCGCTTCGACCTGCGGATAGAGCGCAGCCTGTTCGACCCGTTTGGCATCTTCAGAATAGCGCTTTTGCAGACGCGCTTGCAGAATATTCAGATTTTGGCTTTGTGCTAATTCGGTCCAGGACTGCATATCACTTGGAACCGGTTTCTGGAACTGGAAATCGTTGCGTAATACCGCCAGATTTTCCTGATAAGGGCCGATTAACTGTGCCAGCTGTTCTTGGGCCAGTACCAGCTGAACTTGAGTCGAAATCCGGTTGGCTTGGGCACTTTGATACTGGGCATTGGCTTCACTGACCTCACTACGCGCCACCAAACCTTCTTTCAGCTTAGCATTCATCATGCGTAACTGTTCAGACAGCGCCTGCTCTTCCTGTAAATAAGCCGTAGTCAAAGACTGCTGCCGCAAGACATTAAAATAGGCTTCGGCCACCTGTAAAATATGCTGCTGTTTTTGCAGACGCAGATTGACTTCACTGAGTTCGACCGAGGTCTTGACCTGCTTATAACCTTGCCAGGCATCCCAGCGAAATAAAGGTTGGCGTGCGGTTAAGGCCACCTGACGACTGGTTGTACTGGAACTTTGCAACTCACCAAATTCAGCAGGCAAACCTTCAGACTCTGAGTTGTTGACGGACTGGTTTTTACGGGTGACATTGCCTGAAAGGGACACGGTCGGCAGCAAATTGCCGCTGGCAATCCCCAGATTGAGCTGATCGGCCTGATACTGCAACACATTCGCCTGCCAGTTCGGGTCATTTTGCTGGGCGCGCGCATAGGCTTCTTGCAAATCCAGTGCAAAAACTGCCGGACTACTTGCCAATATCCCCGCCATGACACTGAGTTTTAGTTTCATTTTATAGTGTTCATCCCTAACAGCCATTCAGATCAAAAAATGCTGGCGCTTTAAGCTAAGCCATACTAAAGAGATTTTTTGCATTTTTACGTATGATTTTTATTAACTTTTTAATATAACTATCGCGTTTTATTCACGATTAATTCAATTTTCAAGATCTCTGTCTGCAATGTAACAAAGCAATTCACAATACTAAACATAGTATTTTAATTTGATCTATACAATATACCTCCCAGTAAGGCCGTTATTTTCTGAATTCACCTATATACAGAGTCCTGAAGCATAGTGTTAATGCCATTCCCGTCGATATTCAAAGCCTGTTTGATTGCTGGTAGCGTGCTGCTTCTTGGGGGCTGCCAACAGCCTTCAGATCCACAGATCCAGGTCGAACAGACTGAGGCAAAGCAAACGCAAAGTCCAGTCAATGACTTTAGCCTCATGTGCCAGAATATTGAAAAAAATATGTCCCAGATTAATGACCAGCGCACGACGTTTGCGCTGGAGCAGATTAATCAGGATCTTAAAGTATGCCTGCCGTTGATGGACTTGGCGGAGCAGAAGCACCTGATGCAGCGCTCTACCGAAATGTATCAGCGCTTTTTAAAGGTGGATCGCACCGAGTTCCAGCAACGCGCCTTTGAGCAGTATGCACTGGAAATGGCCCAGCATCCGACCATTCAGCATGCGCATTTTCAACAGCTCACCTCACGTGACCAGTATCTGTTAAAACACAAGGGGCAGGCTTATGTAGAACTGGTAGATCTGGGGGATGGCACTTTACATTATCGCCGCAGTCCGGAATATCTGGCGCGTATTTTTGCCCCTTATTTACCGGCCGCTGAAAAAGCCTTTATTGAAAATCTGGCGGAACAGAATATGGAACCGGTGCTGGTGGAAAAACGCCTGCAGATTGAAGCCGCTGATATTGCAGCCCGCAGTCTGCTTTGGGAAGACTATCTCAAGACTTATCCGAATAGCAGTTATAAACGCGATGCTGAATATCTGCTGAAGCAATATACCTATTTCCTGTTTAGAGGTACCGAGCAATCCCCGGTGTCGGAAGATTATCACGATCGTTATGCCGTGGATACCAGTCATCTGGAAACCATTATCGGGCTGTCGAGTGGCCAGAAATCCATGCTGTCCACACAGGCACGCCTGTTTCTGGAATTTCTGGACATGACTCCGGAACAGCGCCAGCAAACCTTGCCTGCCGATTATAGAAACCGTTCGGAAGCAGAACAGATTCTGTACTATGCCCAGATCAGTCCGCCCTCACAAAAATACGATAAGGACTGCTTTACCGATGCCATCTGTATCTAGTTGGGATCAGTTTCACCTTCAATCAGTAGGACCATGTCTAAATCAATCCTCGCTTAAAGTTGAGCGATTTAGACCTGTTTATTCTGCCTAAACTGAGCTAAGCTTTAGCCTCGCTTGACGGAGCGCGAGTAATGCCTCGCTGAGATCATGTGATTCCTTTTATCATTATCAGGAATTGAGCATGAGTACCGTTGAACCTGATCAGGTTAATACCTGCGTAGGAATCAAGCCAGCTAAAAACTCAACCCTTGCTTTATCTGTTCAGGATAAATCTGCCTACGTTTTTGGTCGTGCTTGATTCGTTGATGTCATTCATAAGGATCATAGCCATGAACCAGTTAACGAATCTTTCTTCTGAAACTTCTCTCTCCGCTCATGAACAGGAAGCCCGTGATCTAACACGGATTCTGCCCGCTTCACGTAAAGTCTATCTGCAAGGTTCCCGTCCTGATATTCAGGTACCCATGCGGGAAATTTCCTTAAGTGAAACCCCGACCGGTCTGGGTGGCGAACATAATCCACCTTTGATGGTCTATGACACTTCGGGTGTGTATACCGACCCCGATGTGACGATTGACCTGAATAAAGGTCTGCCGAATGTTCGTGAAAGCTGGATTGAGCAGCGCAACGATAGTGAAATTCTGGATCAGCTCAGTTCTGAATTTGGCCGCCAGCGTTTACGCGATATCCGTACCGCTGCGATCCGTTTCGCGCATATTCAAAAACCACGCAAAGCCAAATGCGGCCGCAACATCACCCAGATGCATTATGCCAAGCAAGGCATTATCACACCGGAAATGGAATACATTGCCATTCGTGAAAACCTACGTCAACTCGATGGTGTCGATATGCGCCAGCATCCGGGCCAGAATTTTGGTGCAAAAAACCTGACTGAAATTACGCCAGAATTTGTGCGTCAGGAAGTCGCCGCCGGCCGCGCGATTATTCCGGCCAATATCAATCATCCGGAACTGGAACCGATGATCATCGGGCGTAATTTTCTGGTCAAAATCAATGCCAATATTGGTAATTCTGCACTCGGTTCAAGTATCGAAAAAGAAGTCTCGAAAATGACCTGGGCGACACGTTGGGGCGCAGATACGATTATGGACCTCTCGACCGGCCAGAATATTCATGAAACCCGGGAATGGATTATCCGCAACTCTCCTGTACCAATTGGAACCGTACCGATCTATCAGGCACTGGAAAAAGTCAATGGTGTGGCCGAAGACCTGACCTGGGAGATCTTTAAAGACACCCTGATTGAACAGGCTGAACAAGGTGTGGACTATTTCACCATTCATGCCGGCGTGCTTTTAAGATATGTACCGCTGACTGCCAACCGTTTGACCGGTATCGTATCGCGTGGCGGTTCGATCATGGCGCAGTGGTGTCTGGCACATCATCAGGAAAACTTCTTGTATACCCATTTCGATGAAATCTGCGAGATCATGAAAGCTTATGACGTATCGTTTAGTCTCGGCGATGGCCTACGTCCGGGCTGTGTGCAGGATGCCAATGACGAAGCGCAATTTGCCGAACTTCGAACTTTGGGCGAACTGACCCACCGTGCCTGGGAGCATGATGTTCAGGTGATGATTGAAGGCCCGGGCCATGTCCCGATGCATATGATCAAGGAAAATATGGATCTGCAACTGGAAGTCTGTAAAGAAGCACCCTTTTATACCTTGGGGCCACTCACCACCGATATCGCACCGGGTTATGACCATATTACTTCGGCAATAGGAGCCGCGATGATTGGCTGGTACGGCACCGCAATGCTGTGTTATGTGACGCCGAAAGAGCATCTCGGTTTACCCAATAAAAAGGATGTCAAAGACGGCATTATTACCTACAAGATTGCTGCACATGCAGCCGATCTGGCCAAAGGTCATCCTGGTGCGCAAGCCCGGGATAATGCCCTGTCCAAGGCGCGTTTTGAGTTCCGCTGGGAAGACCAGTTTAACTTGAGTCTGGATCCGGACACGGCGCGCAGCATGCATGATGAAACCATGCCGAAAGCCGCGCATAAATCCGCGCACTTTTGTTCCATGTGCGGACCAAAGTTCTGTTCAATGAAGATTAGCCAGAATGTTCGTGATTATGCCAGTCAACAGGCCAATCCTGATCAGCCGGCAAGCTCTCAGGCCGAAATTGAAGCGGGTATGGATCAGATGAAAGCCAGCTTCCACAACTCTGGTCAAAATTTATACCACAAACTATAAAACTGTAAAAAAAACAGTTGTCTTCAAAAAAAACTCAGATAGGATGAAAATAAATCAATTCATTCTATCTGAGCATATGAATATTATTAAACAGGCCTCTTATAATAAAAAAGACTTTAGCGTAGAGGCACGTGAGTTCTTGTACCGGGGATTTATTCAGGTAGAACAAGTCAGCCTGAAACACCGTTTATTTAATCAGGAAAGCTCAACCCCTGTTTTGCAACGTGAGCTGATTCACCGGCCAGAAGCAGCGGGTGTACTGATGTACAACCATCAACAGCAGAAATTCGGCCTGATTGAACAGTTTCGGATTGGTGGATTGGACGATGTCGATTCTCCTTGGCAACTCGAAGTGATTGCTGGCGTTCTGGATGGCAATGAAGCGCCTGAAGCATGTATCCGCCGCGAGGCACTCGAAGAATCAGGCTGTACCCTGGATGAGCTGCAGCACATTTTCAGCTTCTATCCTTCCGCAGGTGCCTGTTCCGAATTATTTCATTTATATGTGGCCCAGACCGAATTGCCTGAACAGGGCGGTATTTTTGGCATGCCGGATGAAGGGGAAAATATCCAGCTGCATATTCTGGATTATGCCAATATTCCGTCCTTGCTCACGAATGGTCGCTTAAGAAATGCGCCTGTCATTATGGCCTTGCAATGGTTGCAACAACATATTCATACTGCAGGAATATGTCTAAGGGGAAAGACATGAGTTTTCAGCAGTCAAGCATAAGCACACAGCCGGATTGGACCATTATCCAGATTTCTGATACCCATTTGATGGACCGGGAAGAGCTGGAATTTGCCCGGATGAATCCCGAGCAGAGTTTTCATGAGGTGATGCAGCAGATTCAGCAGCGCTTTCGCAAAATGGATGCGCTGATTCATACCGGTGATCTGGCCCAGGTGCCGGTGGAACGAACTTATCAGCGTTATTTAGACTTTATCCAGTCCTTAAACGTGCCGCATTATCAGATTCCGGGTAATCATGATGACACCCGGATCTTTCCGTTTCATCAGAATGCCAATCAGGTACATGCGATTCATTTTGGTAGCTGGACCATGATTTTGTTGAATAGTGCGGTTCAAGGCAAGGTTGATGGCTGGGTGGAACAAGCTCAGCTTGATCAATTGAACCAATTATTGCTTGAGTTTAAGCATCAGCATGTCATCATCGCTTGTCATCATCACCCTTTTGCGATGAAATCGCACTGGATTGATCAGCACCGGCTGAAAAATGCTGAAGATTTGAAAGATGTACTGGCTCGGCATCATAATATCAAGCTGGTTCTGTTTGGTCATGTGCATCAGGATTCCTGCAACGAATGGCATGGCATCTACTTTTTATCCACGCCATCGACCAGTGTGCAGTTTAAACCTAAAAGTGAAGATTTCGCGCTAGATCAGGCGGCACCAGGTTATCGTGTATTACATTTGCAACAAAATGGTGAGTTTGATACCTATATTGAACGGGTGGCATTGAGCCAGCAAAATATTAATACCGAAATTTCAGGTTATTAACTTTTCAATTTGTTTTTTTTGCATTACTTTATTGCAACCAAAGGAAATGTGATATGCATAGTCCAGACATCAAAGACTATCAATAAGCATAAAAAGTCTATATGATGACGGCCCCCATAGGAGGATAATCTTTCTACAGGGTGGATAAAAAACTGCATATCACCATATTTTTTGCGTAGCAATCATACGCATAGATGAGGAATGCCCTAAATGGCGAATGACAACCAAAATCAAGTCTTAGACAATCAAACTGATGTTGTAGAAGAGAAAGCTGCAAAGCGCGTACGCAAATCTAAGCCTAAAACGACTGACGGTGGTTCTACTGCTAGCTTATTTGGTATTGAACCTTATCAACCTAAAAAAAATGAAGAATACATGTCTGAAGGTCAGCTTCAGCATTTCCGCCAAATCTTGCTGGCTTGGAAAGCTGAGTTGATGTCAGAAGTGGATCGTACCCTGAATACGATGCAAGACGAAAATACTGCTCTTCCAGATGTGAATGACCGTGCGACTCAGGAAGAAGAGTTTGCGATTGAGTTACGTACCCGTGACCGTGAACGTAAACTGATTCGTAAAATCGAACAGTCGATCGAAGCAATCCAGAATGATGACTATGGTTTCTGTGAAACTTGTGGTATCGAGATTGGCTTGCGTCGTTTAGAAGCACGTCCAACGGCTACTTTATGTATTGACTGCAAAACCCTTGCAGAGATCAAAGAGAAGCAAAATAACGGTTAAGTATGTCTGTAAATAATCCTCCCCTAACCCCTCCTTTAAAAAAGGAGGGGGACAACAGGATGGCTTATGTGGGCCGGTTCGCGCCATCACCAACCGGCCCTTTGCATTTTGGCTCCCTCATTACCGCAGTTGCCAGTTACTGCGATGCCAAAGCCAATCAAGGCACATGGCTGGTCCGGATTGAAGACACCGATATTCCCCGCATTTATCCCGGCAGCGAAGAGCATATCCTGCGTGCCATGGATGCCTTTCAGCTTGAACCTGATGCCGAAATCATTTTCCAGAAAGACCGTTTAGATATTTACGAAGACGTCATCCAGCAATTACGTCAGCAAGACCTAGTCTATGCCTGTCAATGTACCCGTAAAATGCTCGGTTCCAACCATATCTATCAGGATACCTGCCGCAACTTGGGTCTGGCTTTTGAGCATCAGGCCATCCGTTTAAAAGTTGAAGATGTTGAAATCTGTTTTGAAGACCGGCTGCAAGGTCAGCACTGTTCAGAACTGAAAAAAGATCTGGGCGATTTTGTCTTAAAACGTCGTGACGGCATTATGAATTACCAGCTGGCTGTAGTAGTCGATGACTATCTGCAAGGTATGACTCATGCGGTACGTGGGGCTGATCTTTTAGATAATACCGAACGACAAATCTATTTGGGACAGTTACTCGGTTATCCGCAGCTGAGCTATATGCATCTGCCGCTGGCAATGAATGATCAGGGACAAAAACTGTCGAAACAAAATCTGGCCCAAGCACTGGATTTAACTCAGGCACCCCAATTATTAAAACAGGCACTTCAGGCTTTGCATCAGGCTGAAGTTGATTTGGACACTCCCGATCGGATGCTGCAACAGGCGGTAGTACAATGGGACATTGAGCTGATTCCACATACAACTGAGCTACAAGGTCACTATTTATAAAAACAGCTTTTCACTTAAGCTAGACTTCTACAATGAAAAATAGATAGGAAGAAGAGTATGTTTTTTATTTTTGGCGTCGGCCCTAAAACCAAAACCATTGAGAAAAGCCAGTTTCTGTGTCCGGTCTGCCGTACTCATTCGGGCTATGAGCTAAAACAGCAGCGTAATTATTTTTCTTTATTTTTTATACCCTTGATTCCACTTTCCAAGCCTAAATCTGCTTTTGTGACCTGTTCCAATTGTGGAACCGCAATGCCGAGCACAGTACTGGACCATGCTCAGCCAGAGCCAGGACGAAACTCCAATCTAGAAGCTTGATTCTTCGCGGCTTGGATTGACCTGACGCGTGGTCGAATCAATTTTCAGAATCAGACTGATCATGACCGCACAGATAATCAGGGATGAACCGCCATAACTAATAAATGGCAAGGTCAAACCCTTGGTCGGCAACATGCCCATATTCATACCGGCATTCACCAGAATCTGTAACAGGAAAATGATACTGATGCCATAAGCCAGATAGCCGGCACGCAAATATTGATGCTGCAAGGCGCGGTGTCCAATGCGGATACAGCAAACCAGCATGGTGAAGGACAAGATCAGGATGGTTGAAATGCCTAAAAAGCCAAATTCTTCACCCAAAATTGCCAGCATGAAATCGGTATGCGCCTCAGGCAAATAAGACATTTTCTGGATACTATGCCCCAAGCCTACCCCTGCCCATTCCCCACGGCCAAAGGCCATAAGGGCATTAGAGAGCTGATAACCGGTGCCTAAGGGATCTTCCCAAGGATTCGAAAAAGACAGCAGACGTTGCAGACGATACGGTTCCAACAGAATCGCGGCAGCAAATGCGCCGACCAAGGTCATAAAAGCCACACCGAACTGAATCCACGGCGCACCCGCCAGAAAGAACACGCCAAGCATGGTTAAGGTAATTACCACGGTTGCACCCAAGTCAGGCTCGAGAATAATCAAACCGACGGTAGCACCCATGATGGCACTTAAACGGACCAGACCCTTGATATTATTCCGTACTTCTTCCGCACGGCGCACCACGTAGTCTGCAGTAAAAATTGCCATCATCACTTTGGCGACTTCCGAAGCCTGTAAGGTAAAGCCTGCGATCCGAATCCAGCGTTTGGAACCATTGACTTCCGTCCCGACAAATAGCACGGCCACCAAAAGTACGATGGTAATAATCCACAAAAAGAAAGTGTTATTAAACCAGACTTTTAAGGGGATTTTATAAGCCAGAAAAGCTGCTACGGCAGCGACAAAAATCGAAATCCCATGTCGGCTAATATAGTGAAACGGATTTTCATGCATACGTTCTGCATAGGGCATCGAGGCCGATGCCACCATGATCGAACCAATGCAGAGCAAAGCCAACACACAGAAAATCAATACATTCCGTGGATTCACTTCAGCAGGTATTCTAGGTATCCACTGCGTATAAAATTGATTTAATTTATTGATCGTAGTCTGAGCAAACCCAGCCATATCACGAATCCTTGTTATTCTTAATTGAGTTCATTCACATACGCAACAAACTTGCGACCACGCTCAGGATAACCCGAGAACATATCAAAACTTGCGCATGCAGGAGACAATAGCACGACATCATGTGCCTGAGTGTGCTTTTGGCAGATTTCTACTGCCTGCTGCAAGCTGTCCGCATGAATCAGTTCAGTCGTACCCGCAATCGCTGCTTCAATGACGGGACGATCTTCACCGATTAATACCGCTACTTTGGCATATTTGCTTAATGATTCACGCAAGGCTTTAAAGTCCTGCCCTTTGCCCTGACCACCGAGAATAATCGCGACTTTACCGCCTTGGGCTTCAATGGCCATGCCGAGACCGTCCAGTGCTGCCAAGGTTGCGCCGATATTGGTACCTTTGGAGTCGTTATAATAACGTACGCCTTGCACTTCTTTAACGAATTCACAGCGATGTTCCAGACCTTTAAAGGTCTTTAAGGTATTCAACATGCTTTCCAGTGGCAGGCCAATCGCTTCACCCAGCGCCAGACAGGCTAAGGCATTGGCAACATTATGCGTGCCCTGCATATACATCTCGGTACTTTTCAGCAGACGCTCACGACCACGCGCCAGCCAGATGCTGCCATCCGTATCCTTGAGAATACCGTACTGGTTCATATCTGGTGCATTCAGGCCGAAGCTTTGCATCGGTGTTACGTCCGGTACCAATGGACGGGTCAAAGAGTCATCACGGTTATAGACGACTTTTTTCACACCCTGGAAAATCCGGTGTTTCGCCGTGTGATAACCCATCATATCGCCATGACGGTCCAGATGATCTTCACTCATGTTCAACACCACCGCGACTTCAGCCGCCAGATTTGAGGTGGTTTCCAGCTGAAAACTGGACAGCTCGAGTATATACAGCTCAGGATCATCTTTGGTTAGGTCTAGCGCAGGACGGCCTAAGTTACCACCGACGGCAACTTTTTTGCCTGCATCTGCTGCCATCAGGCCAATCAAGGTCGTCACGGTACTTTTGGCATTAGAACCGGTAATCGCCACGATAGGCTTATCCGTAGCACGGCGTAAAATCTGGATTTCACTGACTACGGGAATACCCTTGTTGATGGCTGCCTGAATTTCAGGAAGTTTAGGATCAAGTCCTGGGCTGATCACGATTTCTTCCGCAGACAACAACAGCTCGGCATCAAACTGACCGAAACTGGTCTGAACTTCAGCGGGTATCTGCTCATGCCCTGGCGGGTTAGCTCTAGAATCTGTTACTGCAACGCGGTAGCCCTGACTATGCAAGAAATTGACTGCTGCAACACCTGATATTCCGAGTCCTGCAACGACTTTTAACCCACCACGTTGTATTAACATTTTCGCCCCATATTTTGGTCTATTTTGAAACTGACGAAATGGTAGCACTTTGCTGTTTTGAATGCCTTTTCTGATTGGCTTTTCTGCACATTTTTTTTGTGTCCATGCGTAAAAAAACCGTCATGATCATGACGGTTTTTAAAATTCAGCCAGAAAAGGAAATTATTTCCATTTCACCGCTTGTTGGGCTGGCTTTTCTTCTGAACTTTTTTCTGAAACCGGACAGGCACAGTTGCCACCACAGCCTGCAGCCATACCCGGTTGCAGCCATTTGGCCAGACGCTTCCAGCCCTTGGCTGCACAGGCATCAGACAGCTTCTGGAAGACTGAGTTAGAGGTGTTCGGAAACACCTTTTTGAATACGACCAGCATGCTCCAAAGCACCAGTGCTGCCACAATGAAAATTTCAATCATCTCAATCTCCCATACATATACAATGCAGCAAATTCAATTGGCCAAGGCCAAGCTGAGATTTAGCCCAAATAATATGAAGCAATTTGATAAGTCAGGAATGACATGAAATATGCCAGACCAAACAGGTAAACAGTCATGATACTGACGGTTTTCCAGGAACCGGTTTCACGTTTAACCGTTGCCAGAGTCGCTAGACAATGTGGTGCATAAATAAACCACACCAGCAAAGACAAACCTGTCGCAACTGACCAGCCCAGATCACCTCCACCGCTGATCAGCGCAGCCAGACCTTCAGACATCGCATCTTCATCAACTGCCGACATCGCATAGACTGTGCCCAGTGCTGCAACGACCACTTCACGCGCTGCCATCGCCGGAATCAGGGCAATACAGATCTGCCAGTTAAAACCGAGGGGTGCAAAGATCGGTTGCATCAGATGACCGAGCATCCCTGCCAATGAATAATCAATGGCCGGCAGGGTTGCGCCTTCTGGTGGCTGCGGGAACGTACACAGGAACCACAGCACAATCGATAAGGCGAAGATGATGCCGCCGACACGTTTCAAGAAGATTTTGCCGCGATCCAATAAGCCGATCCAAACGTTCTTCAAGTCCGGAAAACGGTAGCTTGGCAGTTCCATCAGCAGCATGTGCTGTGATTTATCTTTGTGGAAGAATTTCAACACAAAAGACACCAGCAAGGCACTTACGATACCTGCCATATAAAGACCGAAAAGCACCAGACCTTGCAGATTCAGGAAACCCCAGACAGTTTGTGCGGGTACAAATGCCGCAATTAGCAAGGCATAAACTGGCAAACGCGCCGAACAGGTCATTAAAGGTGCAACAAAAATCGTGGTTAAACGATCTCGTGGATCACTGATGGTCCGCGATGCCATGATGCCGGGAATGGCACAGGCAAAGCTGGACAATAACGGAATAAAGGCACGTCCTGATAAACCGGCTTTAAACATCAGTTTATCGAGCAAGAAGGCTGCACGCGGTAAATAACCCGATTCTTCCAGTACCAGAATAAAGAAGAACAGAATCAGAATTTGTGGCAGGAATACGACTACTCCGCCTGCACCGGCAATAATCCCATCTACCACCAGACTATTCAGTAATGGGTGCGAAATATATTCGCCGAGGAACTCACCCAGCCAGCCGAAGAAGGTTTCAATCCCATCCATAAACGGCGCAGCCCAGGCAAATACCGCCTGGAAAATCACGAACATCATTACGGCTAAGCTGAGTAAACCCAATACCGGATGTAGAAAAATCTTGTCGAGGAAGTCGGTACGTTTATCTTCCTGATCGACGAAATTGACCACGTCATTCAGAATATTTTCCACGCGCTGGTAACTGTCACCTTTCAAGCCGCTGAGTTCGGTCTGTGGTAAAGAATACTTGCCTTGATCTAGCGCATTTTTCAGGTTTTCAATCCCTGAATTGCGCACAGCCACCGTTTCTACCACAGGTACGCCTAGTCGCTCAGACAGCTTCTGGGTATTGATCTGCATACCACGACGGCGTGCTTCATCCATCATGTTCAGCACAACCAGCACCGGACGACCCAGCTGAATCATTTCCAGCACCAGACCCAGATGTAATTTCAGATTGGTGGCATCTACCACACACAAAAATGCATCCTGCTCCTGCTCTTCCGCAATTTTACCTTGTACGACGTTGCGAGTAATCTCTTCAT
Organism: Acinetobacter lwoffii; assembly: GCF_024129685.1. Classification (GTDB taxonomy): domain Bacteria; phylum Pseudomonadota; class Gammaproteobacteria; order Pseudomonadales; family Moraxellaceae; genus Acinetobacter; species Acinetobacter lwoffii_X. The sequence continues at coordinate 18,223 of NZ_JAMXXL010000017.1, forward strand.
CCGGACTGGTCGCATCCAGACTATAAGTCCCCGGCAAATCCAGTACCCGTACCGCTTTGCCTGAAGCAAGCTGAAAGGTACCGACTTTACGTTCAACCGTGACACCCGCATAGTTACCGACTTTTTGGCGTGTTCCGGTTAAGTGGTTGAATAATGAAGTTTTACCGCAGTTAGGGTTACCGACAAGGGCAATACGTAATGTATCACTCATGCCGACACCGCCTGTTCGATTTCAATTTTGGCTGCTTCTGATTTACGCAAAGCAAAACGTGTGAATCCAACTTGAATCAAAATGGGATCTCCACCAAAAATACCTTTAGTAATGACCTGTACCTTTGTACCTGGTACAAAGCCTAAAGTTTCCAAACGACTCGCGACAACATCGTGTAGAGCACTTTCACCATCAGTTGTTCGACTCACTTTTCGAATGATGGCAATTTGTTTTGCTTTTAAATCAGACAAACGCACCGTGAAATTCCTAAACTATTTTGTACAGTATACAAACAAATGAGAATAATTAACAAATAAGATTAATTACATTTCGATTTAGCCTTATACCACATCGACACTGTCATAAAATTAAACTACAGTGGAGAATACCAATCCCAATTATCGCTTTTTCAGATCAGATCCTTTCACCCTATGCTGAATAAAAAACCCCGTATTCCTGCCCCTGTCCAGATTCCTGATGCGTTCAGTTATTTGCAGGGTTTTCGTGATTATCTGATTGCGCAGACTGTCAGCCCGCATACCCGCAATGCCTATTTGTCCGATCTGGTGCAATGTGCAGAATGCCTGAGCAAGCCTCTACCGGAATGGAATCATGATGATATTTCCGATGTACTGATTGCGCTGACCAAACAGCAAAAAAGCCCACGTTCGATTGCCCGCTGCCTGTCTGCCTTGCGTTCATTTTATAAATTTCTGCGTGAGCAGAAACTGCGTAGCGACAATCCGGTGACTGCACATAAAACCCCAAAACTGGGTCGGGCCTTACCTAAAGATTTATCCGAAGCGGATGTCGAGGCTTTGATTCATGCCCCCGATATCAACACGGCATTAGGGCTGCGCGATCGCGCCATGTTTGAAGTGCTGTATGCCTGCGGACTGCGGGTGACCGAACTGATTAACTTGCGGCTGGAACTGATCAACTTAAAACAGGGCTATTTACGTATTGTGGGTAAAGGTAATAAAGAACGCCTGGTTCCGATGGGAAAAATGGCCTGTGAATGGGTGGAAAAATATCTGAATGAAGCCCGTCCGCAACTGTATAGGACTTCGACCGATTATCTGTTTTTGACCCAGCATGGCGGTATCATGAGCCGGCAGAATTTCTGGTATGCCATTAAGCGTTATGCGCTGCAGGCCGGAATCCAGTCCGAACTGTCACCGCATACCTTGCGCCATGCCTTTGCGACGCATTTACTCAATCATGGCGCAGACTTACGCGTGGTACAGATGCTGCTCGGGCATACTGATCTGTCTACCACCCAGATTTATACCCATGTGGCACAGGTACGGATGCAGCAGCTGCATGCCACCCATCATCCACGGGCTTAAAATATATCCGGACGCAATAAACTGAGAAGTTTGACGTGTGGGTATTTTTTTTTGTTATGCTAATGCTCTGTTTTTAATCCAAGAAGAAAAGGGTTTTTTATGACATTTGCCCGCTCAAAAATTTTTATGGCTTGCACACTTGCTGCTGGTTTGGGTCTGACTGCGTGTTCCAATTCCACTAACAACGATAAAAAGCAAGAGTTGACTGCAAGCGCACCTGCGACGGGCGAAGCCTCTACCCTGACCGAACGCAATGCAGAACAGCGTCTGGCTTCTACGTTGGAAAAGCATTTCAAAACCGCTGGCATCAGTGCCAAAATTACCGACATTAAAGCCACTGAAGTGCCGAACCTGTACTGGGTGAGTCTGGAAGGCATGTCTGCGGTCTATGTCACCAGTGACGGTAAATATCTGATTCAGGGCGATGTGATCCGTCTCGGCGACAAACAGCTACACAATGTCAGCGAAAACCTGCAGGCAGGCATCAACAATAAACTCTTTGCTGAACTCAAGCCAGCAGACTTGCTGGTCTATCCAGCTAAAGGCAAAGCCAAGCATGTGGTCTATGTGTTTACCGATGTCAGCTGTCCGTATTGCCATAAATTCCATGAGCAAATGGATGAGATGAATGCCAAAGGCATTGAAGTGCGTTATATCGCCTGGCCGCGTGGTGAACAGCATATGCCAGCCATGGAAGCGATCTGGTGCAGTGCCGACCGCCGTAGTGCGTTTGACCAGGCGATTGCCGGTGCACAGATTAGCGCAGAAAAATGTGAAAATCCTGTTCAAGATCAATATCAAATGGGTCTGAATATGGGCGTGAATGGCACCCCTGCCATTTATAATTCAGAAGGTACTTATCTGGGCGGTTACCTGTCTACATCGGAATTATTGAATCGGCTTAAATAACTCATTTTAATAAGTTATTTAACTTTATTTTATAGATAAAGATATTCTGAAATGACCCTAGAGTCAGGCGGGTTTTTTAGCTATGATCTAGGCTCTTGTAAAAAACTGTTTAATTTGGAGTGTGACGTGAAACCAGTTCGTCTGGCAATCCTCGGTCTTGGTACTGTAGGTGGTGGTGCCTTGAAACTATTAAAAGAAAATGCTGCTGAGATCAAACGTCGCACCGGTCGTGAAATTGAAATTACCCATGTAGGCACCCGTCGTCCACGTCCTGATCTGGATCTGCCAGAATCGGTTAAACAAAGTGCCGACTTGATGGACATCGTACGTCAACCTGATGTAGACGTCGTGGTTGAAGTCATGGGCGGAATTCATCCTGCTTTTGAAATTATTATGGAAGCCATGAAACATGGCAAACATATTGTAACGGCCAACAAAGCACTCTTGGCTGAACACGGCAACGAGCTATTTAAAGCGGCTGAAGACAATGCCGTACAGATTGCCTATGAAGCGGCAGTGGCCGGTGGCATTCCGATTATTAAAGTGATTCGTGAAGGTCTGGCAGCCAACAAGATTGAATGGCTAGCCGGTATTATTAACGGCACGGGTAACTTCATTCTCAGTGAAATGCGTGAAAAAGGCCGCGCTTTTGAAGATGTGTTGAAAGAAGCTCAAGAACTGGGTTATGCCGAAGCTGATCCAACCTTTGATGTGGAAGGAATTGATGCTGCACACAAGCTGACGATTCTGGCCTCATGTGCCTTTGGTATTCCGCTACAGTTTGACAAAGTTTTTACTGAAGGCATTGGCAAAGTCACTGCACAAGACGTGAAATATGCCGAAGACCTCGGTTTCCGGATTAAACACTTGGGCATTGCACGCCGTACCGATGCCGGGATTGAACTCCGTGTACACCCGACCCTGATTCCAGATGACCAGCTGATTGCCAATGTGAATGGTGTAAAAAATGCGGTTCTGGTACAAGCCAATGCGGTCGGCCCTACACTGTACTATGGCGCTGGCGCAGGTGCAGGACCAACGGCTTCTGCGGTTGTTGCCGATGTGGTCGATATTGTCCGTGACATCATTTATACAGAAGATGGCGCAGGCACCATTCCACAACTGGCTTTTGAAGCGCTCAGTGATTTACCGATCTTGAGTCGTGAACAAATGACTACCGGCTATTACATCCGTATTAATGCCGAAGATCAGATGGGCGTGCTTGCCGATGTCACCACGATTCTCAGTCGTGCCGGCATCAGTATTGATGCAATCATGCAGCAACCGCGTTTATCCAAAGACCTTATTCCTATCGTGATTCTGACCGATCCAGTCAAGGAATCAAAAATGGATGCAGCGCTTTCACAAATTCAAGCATTACCCGTCATTCATGGCGAAATTGTACGAATTCGTTTAGAATCGCTTGATAATTAATCGGGTTGAGGGGAGGATTCCCCTTGCCAAGCTCTACACACAATTGGAACATCATCATGTCGAATGCCAATCGTTATACTGGTTTAGTTGACCGCTATCGCGACCGTTTACCAGTGTCTGCAACTACTCGTGCGATCTCTTTGGGTGAAGGTAATACTCCACTGATCAAGCTTGAGAATATTCCACGCATTATTGGTAAAGATGTTGAAATTTATGTGAAGTACGAGGGCTTAAACCCGACTGGTTCATTTAAAGACCGCGGTATGACTATGGCTGTGACTAAAGCCGTTGAAGAAGGCTCTAAAGCTATCATCTGCGCATCTACCGGCAACACCTCTGCGGCGGCGGCGGCATATGCTGCACGTGCTGGCATCAAAGCATTCGTGCTCATCCCTGAAGGCAAAATTGCCATGGGTAAAATGGCTCAAGCGATGATGTATGGTGCGATCACCATGCAAATTCGCGGTAACTTCGATGACGGTATGCGTCTGGTTAAAGAAGTTGCCGATCAGGCACCGGTAACGATTGTAAACTCAATTAACCCGTACCGTCTGCAAGGTCAAAAAACCATTGCTTATGAAATCGTTGAAGCTTTAGGTCGTGCACCGGATTATCACTGCCTGCCAGTCGGTAACGCGGGTAACATCACTGCGCACTGGATGGGTTATACCGAAGCGGTTGCCAACCAGTCGAAAGAAGAATTTGAGCAAGTCGTTTACGATGCTGAAACTGATGCTTTCACTGGTCCTAAACCGGCAGGCTTGCCAATCATGGCAGGTTATCAAGCGTCTGGTGCTGCACCGTTCCTTCGTGGCGGTCCAGTAGAAAACCCGGAAACTGTTGCAACTGCGATTCGTATCGGCAATCCGCAAAGCTTCAATCATGCTAAAGCGGTTGTGCGTGATTCAAACGGCTGGTTTGATGAACTGACTGATGCGGAGATTCTTGAAGCTCAACGTCTGCTTTCTATGTATGAAGGTGTATTCGTAGAGCCTGCGTCTGCTGCGTCTGTCGGCGGCGCGATCCGTGACATTAAAGCGGGTAAAATTGCTGAAGGTTCAGTGATCGTATGTACCGTAACGGGTAACGGTCTGAAAGATCCAGACACTGCTATCAAGCAATGTGCTGATGCCGTGATGTTGTCGATTGATGCAACTATGAGTCAAGTTAAAGACTCTATTCTGTCGAATATGTAATTCCGGCCAGAATTAAAAAAACCCTGCACTTGCAGGGTTTTTTATGAACCAATCAATTAGATTCGTTTAGGTTGCTGGCTGACCCAACTCATTAAACGGGTCGCATCATTGGTACGCGCCTGTGAGCTGTTTGCGCCTAAAAGTACCACCGCCACCGGACGGTTATTCAGAGTCGTGTGCATCACCACACAGCGCCCTGCTTCATTAATAAAACCGGTTTTAGAAATATTGATATTCCATCCGCCATTACGTACCAAGGCATTGGTATTATTCGATTTCAATACACGATAACCCAAGTTAAAGTCATAGCTTGGCGTGGTCGAGAACTGACGAATCAGGCCGTATTGAGAGGCCGTATTTACCAAGATTCCCAAGTCACGAGCTGATGCCACGTTACCCGGATGCAAACCTGTTGATTCCATAAAGCGAGTGGAGTTCATTCCCAGCTCTTTAGCTTTTGCATTCATTTTGGCAATAAACGCTGATCGACCACCGGGATAGGTCCGTGCCAAAGCGGCTGCAGCCGGATTCTCGGACTTCATCAGAGCAAACAGTAAAGCTTCAGCACGGTTCATGCTGTCCCCTGCTCTTAAAGTCGAGCTTGAGCTTTTACAGCCTGAACAGGAAAAATCAGCCTGTTGCAGGGTGATTTTTTCCGACATATTCAGACGTGTATCAGAAATCACCACCGCTGTCATCAGCTTGGTAATCGATGCAATCGGATAGGCAGTATTGGTATTTTTGCTAAACAGCACTTCACCGGTTTGCGCATCCATGACCAGTGCAGCCCGTGCATTGACAGAAGGTTGATTACTAAAATGATTGGTATCAATAATCTGCGGCGCAGTATAAGCAGGTTTGATTACTGCTGGCGCTGCTGTGCCGGCCTGACGCAAAGTGGTGGTCACTGTTGCAGACCCGGGTGGCGAAGGCTCATTGGCTGACGCATTAAAATCATCGCTCATTAACTGGTTAACTTCTTCAGAAGACCAACTAATGCTGGAACCGTCCTCTGCCGTGCCAGAATTCATAATGATTTCAGCAAAACTTGTCGTGCTCATGCTGATTAACACGGACAGGCCGAGTAGATGCCTTAAAGACTTGTTTATTTTCTTCACTATTCCTTCACTCAACTAACAGAGGTAAGATTGATTTGCGTATTACCTCTAATATGCCTTACATTTAAACACAATGCCGAACATTTTTTGTTCTTGACACTGTGTGATAAGTTTCAGATTTAATCTTGCGAATAGGATTGCTAATTTTGTACTTTCATTGCAAGCTTATTTTGCTTTATGTAACAAAAAAATGATTTTTTTAACAGAGGGAGAGCGTAGGTGATCACAGTTTTAGTTGTGGACGACCATGAATTAGTTCGTACTGGAATTTGCAGAATGCTAGAAGACCATGCGGAGGTTCAGGTAATTGGACAAGCTGAATCTGGTGAAGAAGCGATCTCTCTAGTTCGTCAACATCATCCTGATGTAGTTTTGTTAGATGTGAATATGCCGGGCATTGGTGGCGTAGAAACCACGCGCCGTCTACTTCAGAGTGCGCCGGAAACCAAAGTTTTGGCGGTTAGCGGTTTAGCAGAAGAGCCTTATCCGTCCCTGTTATTGAAAGCCGGTGCCAAAGGTTATATCACCAAAGGGGCCCCGATTTCGGAAATGGTCCGTGCGATTAACAAAGTCATGCAAGGCGGCAAATATTTCAGTGCCGACATTGCGGAACAGTTAGCCAGCTCTTACCTTTCTGATACACAACAATCCCCTTTTGATGCATTGTCAGAACGTGAAATGCAAGTGGCGATGATGGTGGTGAATTGTATCAGCGCCCAGGAAATTGCCGACAAGCTCTTTGTGAGTGTTAAAACCGTGAATACTTATCGTTACCGTATTTTTGAAAAACTGAATATCGATAGCGATGTCAAACTGACTCATCTGGCCATGCGCTATGGACTCATTAAACCTTAGCTTTTAACGAGTTCCGGTGCATATGGCACAAAAATCCAGTTATTCTGCGCTCAATCAATATCATCTCGGTATCTGGTATAGCGCTTATCGCTTGCTGATCAGCACCGGCCTACTGCTGATTTTTCTGCTGACCTACCCCGAACTCACCACCGATTATCAATATCCGCAGCTGTATTATTATGCGCTAGGAATCGGGGTTGCGATCAATACCGTACAGCTGTTTGCGCTGAAATGGATCAGACGACTGATCCAGCCGCAGCTGATCATGATTTTCTTTAGCGATGTCTGCGTTCTAAGTTTGCTGACTTTGGCCAGTGATGGTCCTAATCTGCAAATCGGGCTGCTGTTTGTGATTACCATCTTTTCTGCATCTTTATTATTAGATGCAAAAAAGGCCTTAGTTGTCACCCTTATTGCGGTCATCAGCGTTATTTATCAGCATTTTATCGGCAGTATTTTTGCATTTTCATCACTCAGTAATATCAGTAATAGCGCCCTGCTGGCCTTTTTGTTTTTTGTGGTTTATGGCACTGGGCAGATCGCCGTACGCCGTTTCCAGATTCTAGAAAATTTGAACTTCTCTCAATCACTGGAACTGCATCGCTTACAGAATATTAACCGCTATATTCTGGAACAGATTGAAACCGGTTATCTGGTACTGGATGAAAACTACCATGTGGTACTCAGTAATCCCGCTGCCTGTAATCTTTTGGGAATTGAGTCCAAATACGGTCATGAGAAATTCACCTTATCTCAGTCACAGCCAGATTTATTTGAACTGATCCATTTTGAAACCCTGGAAAATGGTGAGCGCTTTCAGTTTGAATCCCAGCAAAGTCGCTATAATATTCATGTGCAGGTACAAAAGCTGATTGTGCCGCATCAAACCTTGATGCTCCTTGTCTTACAGGATGCCAAAAAACTGAATCAGCAGGTGCAGCAACTCAAACTTGCTGCTCTGGGTCAGCTCTCTGCCAGTATTGCGCATGAAATTCGCAATCCCTTGGCGGCCATTGTGCAGGCCAATGATTTATATCTGGATTCAGAAACTGAACAGCAACAGCTACTCCAGCAGATGATTGGCCGACAGGCGATCCGGATTGACCGAATTATTCAGGACACGCTAAATATGGTCAAAAATAAAGAAACCCATCCGGTGCCGATTCATCTCAATGAATTTATCCCGTTATTTATCCAGGAAGATTTGGCCGATATTCGCGATCAGATTCAATTTAATATTGATATCCCTTTGGTGATTCAGTTTGATGAAGCACAGTTCCGGCAAATCCTGATTAATCTGATTCGTAATGCGATTCGTCACAATTCAGCCGATGCTGCTTATATTCAGCTGAATGTGCATCCCTATGAACATCGGGTCTGGATTGACGTACGGGATTTTGGCTCTGGCGTAGCCGTACATGACCAAGCTCTATTGTTTAAACCCTTTTTTAGCACATCGATTAGTGGTACCGGATTAGGATTGTATTTATCACATAGTTTTTGCGAAGCAAATCAGGCACAATTAAACTATATACAACAAGAACAGGGCGCATGCTTTCGCATCAGCTGTCAACGTATTACGCTTTAAAGGGGTCAAGGAAGATGAATGGGGAACAACAACCACTGGTGCTCTTGGTGGATGATGAGGAAGATTTGTGTACCCTCATGCAAATGTCATTGCTGCGCATGGGAATTCGCACGCACATTGCCCATCGTTTGGAAGACGCTAAAAAATGCCTTGCCAATCATCAATATGATGCCTGTCTGACCGACCTGAATCTGCCCGATGGCAATGGTTTGGAGTTACTGGATTGGATTGGCAATCTTTACCCGACACTTCCGGTCGCAGTTCTGACCGCCTATGGCAACATGGAAATCGCCATTGCCGCGCTCAAAGCAGGGGCCTTTGATTTTGTCAGCAAACCGATTAATCAGAAACATCTGGAACAGCTCTTACAAAAAGCGCTGAATAAACCGGTGGATTATTCGCATAATAATCCGAATGATGCGCTCGAACATAAAATGCTGATTGGACAATCCATGCCAATTCAGCAATTACGCATTACCTTACAAAAAATTGCCCGCTCACAAGCACCGGTTTTTATCACGGGTGAATCGGGAACAGGTAAGGAAGTCGTAGCCAATCTGGTCCATCGCCTGAGTAACCGCAATGAAGGTCCTTTTATTGCGATTAACTGTGGCGCCATTCCGACTGAATTGATGGAAAGCGAACTGTTTGGGCATAAAAAAGGCAGCTTTACCGGCGCTGCTCAGGATAAACAGGGCCTGATTCAATCTGCACATGGTGGCAGTCTGTTTCTGGATGAAATTGCAGAATTACCGCTTTCCATGCAGGTCAAACTGTTACGTGCCGTTCAGGAAAAACGTATTCGTCCACTCGGTTCAGATACCGAAATTGATGTGGATTTCCGCGTGATCAGTGCTACCCATCAGGATCTGGAAGCCTTGGTGCAACAAGGCAAATTCCGCCAGGATCTATATTTCCGTATTCATGTGATGGATCTGACTTTACCGCCGCTGCGTGAACGAGGCCAAGATATTCTGTTATTGGCCGAACACTTTATTCAGAAGATTTGCCAGGAATGGGGCATTCCCAATAAAAAACTGACCGAACGCAGCAAAGAGTTCTTATTGGGACAATATTATCCAGGTAATGTGCGTGAATTGCGTAATATTATGGAACGCGCGATTACCTTAAGTGATGAAGAGCGGATTGATCTTCAGCATTTGCAGAGCGCACCGCTACGTCAGGCGCTAAATAGCCCTCAGGAGATGAATACGTTCACGAGCGAGATCATTGCGACCGAAATCCTGATTGCACCTAAAAAGCTGCCTGAAGAGGGTCTAGAGCTGTATTTGGAAAAGGTCGAGAAAGAAATTTTAATGAATGCGCTGAATCTGACCCACTGGAACCGGACACTGGCCGCCAAAAAACTCGGCATGTCGTTCCGTTCCCTGCGCTATCGCTTGAAAAAGTTCGGACTGGATACCGAGGAAGACGAATAATTATTTTTGCAGGAGCAGCAAGTCTGTGACATGGTCCAGATAGCTCTCCTCACGCATTTCCTGCTTAAACGGATAGTTGAAATGCGGCTGCACGCCCCGCCCTTCAATCATCTGGCCACTCGGGCTAAAGTATTGCGATACCGTCATCTGCAAAGCCGAACCGTTGCTTAAAGGAAAGAGTTTCTGTACTACGCCTTTGCCATAGCTCTTTTCTCCGACCACCCAGGCACGGTTATGTTCTTTCAGGGCTGCTGTAAACACTTCTGCTGCAGAAGCCGAGCGGTTATTAATCAATACCCCAACTTTCAGATTCTGAAACTCAAAACTCGGCAAGGCCTGAAATTGCTGGTTGCCTTCAGCACGACTTTTGGTCGACACAATCACGCCCTGATTCAAAAATAAATCAGCAGATTCAACTGCGGCCGAGAGTAAGCCACCGGGATTATTGCGCAGATCAAATAATACGGCTTTTAAGCGTTTATCTGAGTAACTTTCGATTAGACGCTTGATTTCATTGGCAGTATCTTGCTGGAAAACCTTGACCTGCAATACTAGTACCTGATTATTGTGCAAGCTCGATTTAATTTCAGTATCCAGTTTGGTATTGCGGACCAGACGAACGGCTGGACTTTGCGGGGAAAGCTGGATCATGAGCGTAGAGCCAACTGCTCCGCTCAATAACTGCCGGACTTGTTCCTGATTCAGGCTACTTAAGACCTGATCGTCAATTTTATAAACTGTGACGCCATTCCTTAGTCCCTGCTTGGCTGAATCAGCATCGGCACTTAGCCCCTGAACTACCCATTGTTTCATCCGCGGGTCAAATTGCAGATCGAAATCAATGCTGGCCAGATCCCCTTCGGTATATTCACGCAACTGTTTATAATCTTCAGGCGACAAATAACGGGAATAGCGGTCTAAGCCACTGACCAGACCCTGAATGGCCTGTTGAAACAAGGCATCGTCATTTTTATCTTGAATATAATTGTCTTTCACGATGCCATAAATTTGTACGAATTCCTGAATGGATGCCACAGGAATTTCAGAATAGACCTGCCCATCCATTTCCATATCATCGAATGCGGGCTCATTTGAACCCACACCCCAGGCTGAATGACTCAAACACATCAGTAAGCATGGTATTACAACAGACTTCCAGCGTGTTCTTGCCATTCTTTGACCTTTTTAGAATTTTATCGAAAATTATGCATCAAGCTGAATCAGGTTACGACCTTGCATTTCAGCAGGTACCGGAACTTGCATCAGGCTTAATAAAGTCGGTGCGACATCTGCCAGTACACCGCCTTCTGAGATCGTGGCCTGAGTTGGACCAACATAAATAAAGGGAACCAATTCAGTGGTATGCTGAGTATGTACCTGACCACTGTGATAGTCCTGCATCTGCTCTACGTTACCATGATCGGCAGTCACAATCATATGACCTTTTTGCGCCATCACAGCTTCATAAACTCGGCCCAAACAGGTATCGACTGCTTCAACCGCTTTCACCGCAGCATCGAATACGCCAGTATGACCAACCATATCCCCATTGGCAAAGTTCACGACCAGCAGGTCAAATTCACCTGAATTGATCGCAGCCACCAGCTCATCAGTCACTTCATAAGCACTCATTTCCGGTTTGAGGTCATAAGTGGCTACGTTTGGCGATGGAATCAGGATACGTTTTTCACCCGGATATTCATCTTCACGGCCGCCGCTGAAGAAGAAGGTCACATGCGCATACTTTTCTGTTTCCGCGATACGCAGCTGGGTTTTACCCAGGTTAGAGAGGTATTCGCCAATCGAGTTGACCAATGCTTCAGGCATATACGCCACAGGTGCATCAATCGTGGCTTGATAACGCGTCAACATGACAAATCTCGCCAGATTTGGCACGACTTTGCGCTCGAAACCAGTAAAGTCTTTTTCTACAAATACGCGAGTCAATTCACGGGCACGATCGGCACGGAAGTTCATGAATACAACGCTGTCACCATCCTGGATTTTTGCCAGCTCGCCAATACGGGTGGCTTTAACAAATTCGTCAGACTCATCTGCGGCATAGGCTTGTTCGAGACCTTCAACTGCGCTAGCAGCTGTACGAACCGCTTCACCTTCAGTCAACAAGCGATAGGCCTGTTCAACACGATCCCAACGGTTGTCACGATCCATGGCAAAATAACGGCCAATCATGGTCGCAATACGACCTTGACCTGGATATTGAGCGAATAAGGCATCGAGTTTTTCTAAAGAAGGTTGTGCGCTTTTAGGCGGCGTATCACGACCATCTAAGAATGCATGTAAATAGACTTGCGCACCGCGTTTTAGCGCTAGCTCTGCCATCGCCACAATATGATCTTCATGGGAGTGCACACCACCTTCAGACAAAAGGCCAAGCAAATGTACTGCCCCACCTGCAGCTTTGGCTTTCTCCACCGCATCGACCAGTACTTCATGTTCAAAGAAGTCGCCAGTACGAATGTCTTTGGTAATTCGGGTAAAGTCCTGATACAGCACACGACCTGCGCCGAGGTTCATATGTCCGACTTCAGAGTTACCCATCTGGCCATCTGGCAGGCCGACATCTTCACCTGAACCCGAGATCAAACCATGCGGATGCTTGTCCTGTATCGCAGTTAAATTTGGTCGTTTAGCTGCTAAAAATGCATTGTCTTCGACCGCTTCGCGATGACCCACACCATCCATAATCACCAAAACGTGAGGGATTTTGCCAGCAGTTGCATCCGTCATAATGAAATACTCTGTTCGTCTACGAATTAATCGCTCTATTTTAGCGAAGTTTATAAAAAGAGGCCATGACCCGTATATGGTTTAAGCCTCTCATGATGATTGATTTGTTCTATTTTCCTGTGCCTTAGCGCGCCCGATGCAGCAAGTACCCACCGATGCCGAACATGATCAGAATCGGAATAAACACGAACCAGGCCGGAGATGGTGCGTAAATCAGGCTGGCATAGCCAAGAAAATCCTGCAGATAGAAGAAACCCAGTCCAGCAAATAAGGCAATCACCAGACGAAAACCCATGGATTGCTGACGTAATGGCCCGAAAATAAACGAACAGGCAATCACTACTAGTGCGATCAGGGCAAAAGGCGAACCGAGTTTTTGCCAGAAGGCCAGCTGATAGGTTTTCGGTACCTGGCTGTATTCATGCATATAGCTCATGAAACTAACCAGTTGACTCGGCGATAAATCTTCTGGATCAATCGTCACCATATGCACATATTTAGGCTGTAATGCTAGCGCTAAAGGTTGCTGTTGCTGCTTGACCAGTGTGGCATTGCCATTTTGGAGAATGTCGAACTGCTCTGTGTTGTCCAGCGTCCAGGAACCATCTTTAACAAATTGGCCCTGATCTGCCTGCAAGGTACCGCGCAAACGATAGTTCTGGTCAAAGTCCAGCATCTGCACATTTTTCAACTGACCTTGCGAGTTAGCATAATCGATATAAATAAAGCGCTGCCCTTCCCGAGTCCAGTAACCACGAACTTCACCGAGCTGAGCGGCTTTACTGGCACTTTTTACGCTTTTGGCCTGTTCATTGGTATAAGGAATGACCCACTCGCTCAGGGCAAATGACAACACCACCAACAACAGTGCCGAACGGATGACCCAGCCGACAATGCGCCATAAGCTCACACCAACCGAACGCATCACAATCAGTTCACTATTCGAGGCTAATGTACCAAGACCTAAAACTGCACCAATCAGTGCAGAAATCGGCAGGATTTCATATAAATAATTTGGTGCGCCCCAAAGCACATATTTCAAGGCATCCCAGGCGCCATATCCTTCTTTGAGCGAACCAAGCTCACCCAGATAAGTAAATAACACCTGTAAACCCGCCAATACCGCGGTTGCACCCAGCATCGCCAGCGCAGTGGTTTGGGTCACATGTTTTGCAACTATACGACGTGCCAACATTATTAAGACCTCACTCGCTGAATCTGTTTCTTGATTTTGGGGCTCAATTTCTGTTTACGTGAGAACAAGGCACCCGCAATTGCATAGGCAATCAGAATCAATGGATAGGCCCAAATGCCCATTTCTTCTTTACTGATCCGCGTCTTCACTGCCATCAGGGCTACAATCAGACTGGCAAAAATCATGAGGGCAGGAAATAACTTGAGATATCGACCCTGTCGTGGACTCACTTCAGACAAGGCCACAGCCAGAATCAGGGCAATCAGAATCGCAAAAGGAACAAACACCCGCCAGCCCAACTCACTGGCCACCACAGGATCCTGACGGTTCTGCCACAATTGCGAGGTCGGTAAGGCCTCAACTTCAGTACTGGCAAATTGCGCTTCTTCATCGCTTTCTAAGCGCAGACGATAGCTTTCAAATTCAGCTTGAGTATATTGCGGTGTACCCGGATAGATCTCATAACGGCGTCCATTAACCAGATCGACCACATTGGCAGCATCATTCGGTACTTCAATTCGGGTGGCTTCCTGCGCCAGAATCATCACATCCGGTTTGCCTTCTTTTTCCGCACGCTGATAAAAGAAAATATCTTTTAAATTTTTACGGTCTTCTGACAGGTCACCGGCATAAATGGTATAGGGCCCAGAGGAGATAAATTCTTTCGGTCGCACCAGGTCAAAGCCGGTACGTACCGCCTGACTGGTGGTCAGGGCTTCAAACTGGCGAATGCCCCACGGCGCAGCCCACAGCATCAATCCGGCCTGAACAATCAAAAACACCAGGGTCATCGGCACCAGTAGACGCGCCAATTGATGCCGACTGACGCCACTGCCATTCATCACGGCCATTTCATGGTCGACATATAAACGGCCAAACACCAGCATCAGTCCAATAAAGAAACCGAGCGGAAGAATCAGGGTCAAGAATTCAGGCAAACGGTAGCCAATAATGCTAAATAAAATGCCTGCATCCAGACGGCCTTGCGCCGCGACACCAAAATACTTGATCAGTCGACCGCCCATCATGATCAAGGTCAATAAGGCAATCACCACCAAGGATGTCGAGACAACTTGCTTGACCAGATAACGCCGAATAATCAAATTAATTCTTCCAAAATAAGGTCCATAAAACGAGTGCTAGTTTACCCGAATAGCAAAAATATAAAACCTAGGCCGCCCTGCCCATTGAAAATCTATTCGGATAAATGTTTCAATGACTGAATGATTTACCCATCTAGACAGGCGTGAAAACAGAATATGAAACTTACAATTAATACGTCATTCCCAGAGAATGGATCAAGTCAATCTTTGTTGATTTTAGTTGACTCAGAACAACTTCAGAATACAACCGCAACCTATCAAATCAATAATTTAGACACATTAATTGAAGCCTCTCAATTCAAGGCAGCGTTGGCGGAAAGCCTGAGCCTGATTGGTCAGGTGAGCCAGTCCAGCCATGCAGCACTAATTGGTTTAGGCAAGGTCGCTGAACTGCAACCGGCAAAACTTGCAAAAATCGCGCAAACTATTATTCAAGTCACTCAAAAAAAATTCAAACAGATTTCTGTAGATCTGACACAACTTCCACAAGAATTCCATTATCTGTTTGCGCTCTTCCTGACTCAGGCCAGCTATGGTTATGATGAATATAAATCCAAGAAGAATGAATTTGTGCTCGAGCAGATCGACCTGATTGCCACTCATAGCGTCTTAACTACCGAACAGTTGCAACTGGTACAAGCAGTGCAAAGCGGACAAAATCTGGCACGTGACCTGGGCAACCGTCCGGGCAATATCTGTTTCCCTGAATATCTTGCAGAACAGGCGGTGGCTTTGGCGGCTGAATATCCAGACCTACTTAAAGTCACAGTGCTGGATGAACAGCAAATGGCAGATTTAGGCATGGGCGCCTTCCTTGCGGTAAGTAAAGGTTCAGAGCGTCCTGGTCGGATTATCAGCATGGAATATCAGTCAGAGCGTAGCGAAGCACCGGTAGTCTTGGTGGGTAAAGGCATTACGTTTGATACCGGCGGTATTTCCCTTAAACCAGGCGCAGGCATGGACGAGATGAAATACGACATGTGCGGTGCAGCCTCTGTACTCGGTACAATGCGTGCATTGTGCGAAGCCCGCTTACCTCTACATGTGGTGGGAACCATCGCTGCAGCAGAAAACATGCCTTCAGGTAAAGCCACCCGTCCTGGTGATATCGTAACGACCATGAGCGGTCAGACGGTTGAAATCCTGAATACCGATGCCGAAGGCCGTCTGGTGCTGTGTGATACCCTGACTTATGTAAAACGTTTTAACCCTGCTTTAGTGATTGATATCGCAACCTTAACCGGTGCCTGTGTGGTCGCTTTGGGTTCAGTGCTGACGGGTCTGTTCACGCCAGATGATAAACTGGCAGCAGAACTGGAAGCTGCCGGCCAGCATTCCTTTGACCGGGTATGGCGTATGCCGGTACTGGAAGACTATCAGGAACAGCTGGATTCACCATTTGCCGACATTGGCAATATCGGTGGTCCAAAAGCTGGTTCTGTGACTGCAGCCTGCTTCCTGCAACGTTTTACCCGTGAATATCGCTGGGCACATCTGGATGTTGCAGGTACGGCATGGAACTCAGGTACCAATAAAGGTGCAACCGGCCGTCCAGTTCCATTATTGATGCAATTCCTGGCGAATCGCGTTCAAAGCAATGGCTAAAGTCAGCTTTTATTTATTCGAAAAAAGTCCTGAACGACAAGTGGACAGTACTTGTCGTTTATGTCGTAAGATTCTGCGTCAGCCGGCGCGGATTTTGTTACTGTGTGCCGATACGGATTTGCAACAGCAGCTAGATGAACGTCTGTGGAGCTTTGACCCCAGCAGCTTTATTCCACATGGTATTGACCAGCCTCAGGCCACGGTCTGTATTTCGGCGACACTACCGGAACAGTCCGACTGGATTATTTTCAATTTTAATCCGGAAGCACTTGAACCTTACGCAAAATTTAGTCACATTATTGAGATCATTGAAAACCATGAAACGGCTAAACAGTTGGGTCGTGAAAAATTCAAGCAATATCGTCGTTTAGGTATTGAACCGGACACCCATAAGCTTTAACCGATATCATCCACAAGGAGAGGCACGTGGCATTAAATGTAGGTCCCGATTTTAAACAGCGCTGGTTAAATGTGCCGGAAGCTGTACGTCAGACCTTTATCGATGACCTCTCTCGCATCTGCGATATTTTAAAGCCAGAAACGTCTTTGGAAGAATGGCAGAGTCGCGACCAGCGCTTGCAACAGGAATCTGAACGCAAGATCGAAGCCGCGTATGCGCAGCGCAAGGCCGAATTGATTGAAGAAGCCCGTATTCGCAAACAGCTTGCGCTTGAAAAGGCCTTGGCCGAGAAACGTGCCGAAGAACAGGCCTATCAAGAACAGCTACGTCATGAGGAACAGCGCAAATTTAGCGAACAGAGTCAGGCGCTCGCTGAAATAAATACGCATCTAGAGGCTGAAGTGCAGCACTATGTCGCACGTTATGCAAAAAATCCTGAGACGACTTTTGATTTTGCCAGAGGTCGCATCCAGATTGAGGACCAGAGCATTTTATCCGAATTAGAAAGTGTACGTTTACGTCTGGAACTTGAGGCAGAAACCGTGATTGAACAGACCGTCAATGCACTGCGTGAAAAAATGCGTGCGGCGGCCAAAGAAGAAATCGAGTATATGCTGAAAAATTCAGAATTTTCTGATCAGCTACATAATATTTAAATGATCCTTTCACATTAAAAAGCCCGAAAATTCGGGCTTTTTTTTTCTTCTATGTCGCGTCTTAGAAAAAATCTGCCAGCATAAAGGCAGCATTTCCGAGCAAGTAGCCAATGCTTAATAACGTGCTAATCCAGAGGATGCCACCCGCAATATTATAAAAGCTGAATGTGGCAAAGCTCATATGCGCTGAACCGGCGGCAAAAGGGCCAAATGAGCGGACAAAAGGAATAAAACGTGCGATTAAAATAGTTTTACCGCCATGTTTCATAAAATAGTGATTGGTTTTCACCATATATTCTGGCTTGAAATAGCGTGAATGTTGATTGAAATATTTTAAACCAAGAACTTTTCCGGTGTAATAATTCACGCTATAGCCTAGCACCGAGGCAGTGAATAACAACAGCCCCATCGAATGCAGGGTCACCAGATCGCTGCTGGCGCACAAAGCTCCCACAGCCAGCAATAGACTGTCGCCGGGCAGGAAAAAGAAAAACACCGAACCGGTTTCTGCAAAAATCACCAGAAACAGGATTGCATAAATCCATACCCCATATTGATCGAGCAATAGCGGCAATAACTGTTCCAAGTTAAGTAAAAAATCGAGCATTCGACCCGTCCACTAAGGCAATATTTGCAAGTTGAACTGCTGATTATCCCGAAAAATAAAAAAACAGTCTAATTTTTCAATCAGACTGTTCAGTAAATCAACATTTCTCTTATTTTAAGAAACCATTTTCAGCCAGGAAATCCATGCTGATTTTTGATTGCTCAGTAGTTTCAGCGGCTTTATCACCGAGCAATAAGCGCTCGATATAACGTGCCAATACATCCACTTCCAGATTGACCTTGCTACCGACTTTCCAGGTACCGATATTGGTCCGTTCAGCCGTATGCGGAATCAGGTTCAGACTGATCACACTGCCACGTAAATGATTAATGGTCAGGCTAATACCATCAACTGTAACCGAGCCTTTTTCTGCCAGATATTTGGCAATTTCAGCAGGTGCAGTGACTTCATAATAAATCGAACGTGCATCTTCACGAACCAGCGTGATCTCGCCGACTGCATCGACATGACCTGACACAATATGACCACCAAAACGCGTAGTTGGCAACATGGCTTTTTCAACATTGACAGGTTGACCGGCTTTCCAGGTGCCGAGTGTGGTCCGGTTCAGGCTTTCACGGGAAACATCAGCCGCATACCACTTCTCGCCCCAGTCGATCACGGTCAGGCAGATGCCGTTGGTCGCAATAGAATCACCCAGATGTACATCGGACATGTTCAGATCAGTCTGGATGCGTAAACGTACATCGCCGCCAACGCTTTGCAGACTTTCGACTTTACCGAGGCTTTCGATAATACCTGTAAACATTTTTATTTCCTTTTCAATTCTTTTACCAGAGTGCCAACTGGGTGCTGACGCCGGTCGTATCGACACCGCCCAACTCTGCATAATGATGCAGCTGGCTGAGTAATTGACGGATCGGTGGACCTGACTTGGCGTGGGTATCGGTAATCACAATAAATTCCAGCACGCGTGCACGTTCAGACTGGCGCTGTTTGCTGACACGATAACGTGGTACATCCTGGGTCAGCAAGGTCACCCGGCCACGTTTCAGGTTGGCCTGTAACAAATCAGTCGCGCTGATATTCCCGTCAGTAGAATAACTGGTCAGGATGAAACGCGCATTGATAGTGGCCAACAGGCTCTCGTAAGCTTCTTTGGCATATTTAGAGGAGTTGTACTGGCTCGGACGCTCTTTACGCCATGCCCGGTCAATCCCGCTCTTAAAGCCCTTGGTATCCGGAGTCGGTAAATCGGCCTGATCCCATAAAGTCAGCGCATTCAGCACATGATAATTACTGCTATAGGCATGCTGATTATAGGGTGGATCCAGATAAGCCACGTCTACTTCAAAGCCGCTCATCTGGTTAGCCAGATGCTGGGCATCGACACACCACATTTCTGCGGCCATTCCCTTTTTCTGATCCGACTCGCAAAAACGACTTGGTGTTAACCATAATAAAGATTCAATCCGTTCCAGCGCAGTTTGGGTTTTCCCGCCCCAACCATGGTGAAAGCTTTTGAAAACACCAGAAGTATTGCTGACAAAACTGGCGGAATACAGCAAAGGCGCCAGCAAGGCAGACATCTCCACATCATCAATTGCACCTTGTGCCTGCCAGGCGGCAATCTGCTGACGAATCGCATCAATACGCATGCCGTTACGACGTTTGAAGAACAAACGGTCACGGGCTGGATCATAGATTTCATCATTACGTGGACAGAGGTTATGCGTCACCCAGCCTTTAACTTCCGGCAGACGGTTCAGATAATCAATTGCTTTCTGATAGCCACCGAGTTCTTTAAATGCCGGTGCTTCAGTACAGGCCAGTACCGCATGATTCAGCGCATGGCTATACGGCTCCCAGTCATTGGCAATCACACGATAGCCATTCTGACGGGCCAAGCGCGAGACCACGCCTGAACCTGCAAAAAAGTCAGCAAAAATCGGCGCACGACCATCAGCACGGTTCAGAGTTCCCGTACTTTCCAACGCTTCCAGAATTAAATGCAGTAAACGGCGTTTATTGCCCAGATAAGGAACCAGCTGATGGAAAAGATATTCATCGGTGGTACGTGCCGCATGGCGACGTTTATGATAAACCGTAGACTCTGAACTCATAGTGTCTCTTGAAAAGGAATTAGCCTGAAGCGCACGTCATCACCTAAGCGAGTTACATCGCGCAGCTTAAATCGGAGTTGTTCGGCCATATGGCTAAATTCTGCATTAAACATGGTACGCGCAGACCGACCCAATAGGGTCGGTGCAACGTAACTGATCAGTTCATCAACCAATTTTTGTTGTAAAAATGCCGTAGATAAGGTCGCCCCTGCTTCCACCAAGACATCATAAATCTGATGCTGTTGAACCAGTTGCTTTAATAATTCTGCTAAAGGCTGTACCGGCAAGTGTAGCACACCTAGGTCTGCAAGCTCCTGACGAAATGGCCCCATCACCATTACGGTATCGGCTTGCGCTAAAATTTTTGCGTTTAGTGGTAAACGCCCCTGACGGTCTAGAATAATTCGTTTCGGTTGCACCACGGTCTTGATATCTTCAATCCCATCCAGTTGCCGCACATTCAGCTGACAGTCATCCGCAAGAACCGTATCAATTCCGGTGATCACTGCGCCTGAAATCGCACGCCAATGCTGTACATCCTGACGCGCTTCCACACCGGTAATCCATTTCGATTCACCGGATGCCATTGCGGTACGGCCATCCAGGCTTGAGGCAATTTTTAAACGCACATAAGGCATGCCAGTCGCCATGGCTTTCAGGAAACCTTGATTCAGCTCATGCGCTTCATTTTCACAGATGCCAACGTCTACCTCAATGCCGGCATCTTTGAGCATCTGTACGCCCTTTCCGGCCACCAGTGGATTGGGATCTGGACAGGCTACGACAACTTTAGCCACACCTGCTTCCACCAGCCCTTTGGCACAAGGCGGCGTCCGGCCATAATGCGCACAAGGTTCTAAAGTCACATAAGCGGTTGCACCACGTGTCTGTTCACCGGCCTGACGCAGCGCAAAGACTTCAGCATGTGGCTGGCCGGCTTGGGGATGAAAGCCTTCACCAATCACGATGCCATCTTTAACAATGACACAGCCGACATTCGGATTCGGTTTGGTGGAATATTGCCCCTGACGTGCCAATTCAATGGCCCGGCGCATCCAGATTTGATCTTGATTCAGTTCAGCCATGCTTATTCTTGTAATTCTCGTTGTTGCATCTGTTCAATCTGATGACGAAAAGCTTCGACATCCTGAAAATCCTGATAGACCGAAGCAAAACGCACATAGGCAACATGATCCAGAGCAAATAAAGACTGCATCACGATTTCACCGATGGTACGTGATTTCACATCACGCTCACCCAGACGGCGAATCTGTAGCTGAATATCGCTCAGCACTGTTTCAATCTGCTCCTGGGTCACCGGGCGTTTTTGCAAGGCATGCATCAGGGAACGGCGTAATTTGGCTTCATCGAAAGGTTCATTTTTGCCATCCGACTTGATGACGCGCGGCATCACCACTTCATAGCTTTCAAAGGTAGTGAAGCGTTCATTACAACTGACACATTCACGGCGACGACGAATCTGACAGCCTTCAGCTGCCAGGCGTGAATCAATCACTTTACTGTCTGCAGTATTGCAAAATGGGCAATGCATAGCGGTTTAATTGAACAAATCCAGATGGATTCCGAGTGTAGCAAAAATTACAAACTTTGTAGAGTTTTACGCAACATATAGAAAAAAAACAGCCCATTCGGGCTGTTTTACACTATATATTGATTATGGTGGATTTATTATTATTCGACACGTTCGCCATGTTGGCTTAAATCCAGACCCATACGCTCATCATCAGATGCTACACGGATTCCAATGATCAAGTCGATGACTTTCAGGATAATGAAGGTCATGATCGCAGAGTAAGCAATTGTCGCCAGTACACCTTCCACTTGCACCCAAAGCTGATGCATGACATTTGCAGGAGCATTGTCCCCCATGATGAATTCGCTGGCAAAGAACGCGGTTAAAATCGCGCCGACAATACCACCTACACCATGCAAACCAAAAGCATCTAAAGAGTCATCGGCTTTCAATGCACGTTTCAGTGCAGTAATCCCCCAGAAACACACCACACCACCGATCAGACCCATCGCCAATGCACCACCTACAGTCACAAAACCTGCAGCTGGAGTAATGACCACCAGACCAGCAACTGCACCCGATACGCCGCCCAGTACAGAAGCTTTACCACGTGCCAGTTTTTCAGTGATTAACCAGGAGATGGCCGCTGCCGCTGCTGCGACTTGAGTCACGATCAAGGCATAGCCTGCAGAACCGTTGGCACCTAATGCAGAACCACCGTTGAAACCGAACCAGCCTACCCAGAGCAAAGATGCACCAACTACTGTAAGCGTCAGGTTATGCGGTGCCATAGATTCACGACCCAAACCCATACGTTTGCCCAGCATATATGCCGCTACCAGACCGGCAACACCCGAGTTGATATGTACAACCGTACCACCGGCAAAATCAAGCGCGCCGTCGTTACCTAACCAGCCACCACCCCATACCCAGTGGGTAATTGGTGCATAAACAATCACCACCCAAAGTGCGATAAAAGCAACGAAAGCACCAAATTTCATACGCTCTGCAATCGAACCGCTGATGATGGCAACCGTAATGATGGCAAAAGTCATTTGGAAAATCACAAACAGGATTTCAGGAATCGTGCCTGAAAGCGCCTCTGTGGTAATACCGGCCAGCATGAATTTATCCAGGCCACCTATAAAGGCATTGCCTTCACCGAAAGCTAGGGTATAACCAATAATCACCCAAGCAATACTGACCACCGCCGCAGCAATAAAGCTATGTGCCATCGTCGCCAGAACGTTTTTCTTGCGGACCATACCGCCATAAAATAGCGCCAAGCCAGGAATGGTCATGAGTAAAACTAGAGCGGTAGAGGTTAAAACCCAAGCGGTATCGCCGGTATCTAGCGTTGGTTCTTCTTCTGCAGGCGCTGCAGCTTCAACTGGCGCTGCTTCAGCAATTGCTGCTATCGTGTCTGTTGTTGTATTTGTTGTATCGCCTGCTTCTTCAACAAGCACAATTTCTTCTGTCGGTGCTGTTGCTGTTGCAGCTTCTTCAGCCCATGCAACAGAACCACCAAAAAGAGCGCCGGCCATGCCGAACGCGAGTAGCATTTTTTTCATTCGTATCCCCCAACCAAGTTTTTGTGAGTTATTAGGTACTCAGCAAACTTCGTGCCAAGTTAGACAGCGTCTGCACCTGTTTCACCTGTACGAATACGGATGACTTGTTCTAAGTTGGTCACGAAAATTTTTCCGTCACCGATTTTTCCAGTGCTCGCCACACGAGTAATAGATTCAATCACCGCGTCTACCATTTCATCGCTAATCGCGATTTCAATTTTGACTTTCGGCAAGAAATCTACAACGTATTCAGCACCACGATAGAGTTCAGTGTGGCCTTTTTGACGACCAAAGCCTTTCACTTCAGTTACAGTGATGCCTTGAACACCAATTTCAGACAATGCTTCGCGAACATCATCTAATTTAAAAGGTTTTACAATTGCAGTTACGAGCTTCATGTTTGTTTTCCTTCGGCTTATTTCACCAGTAAGGTTTTACGTTCAAATTTCATGCCAAGATTCCTAAGGTCGGGGGAAGTTAGAAAGCCCGGCATGTGGTTTATTTATACCTTATTTTATACGGATAAAGGCTTCGAATCTTCAAAAAATAGACATTTTTTATGTGGATTTTTACAATATCTTTAATCGAATAAGTCTATATTTTGTCTGAAATACTATAGTCTGCATTTTAGCAATGCTAAACTGTGCGCTCCTTTCTACGGCGATGGATCAGACGATGATTGAAACTTTATTACAAGCAATTTTGCAGCAAGTCGAACAACCTAAGAAAGATGTGGAACATAATATCCGTGCCCTGTTAAATGAAGCAGTGGCAAAAATGGATTTGGTGTCTAAAGAGGAAATAGAACGTCAGCGTACTGCCCTAAATAATGCCAATCATCGCTTGAATGATTTGCTGAAACAGGTAGAAGCATTAGAAGAGAAAATTTCGAACAAAAAATAAGCACAACTACAGTGCACAAAAGACACCAGAACTATAAAAATAACGCACCAAATTGGAACAATAATAATGTCTTTTGCCAAAATTTATACGCGAGGCTTGCTGGGCCTACATGCGCCTTTAATTGAAGTCGAAGTTCATGTGAGTTCGGGCATGCCTTCGCTCACTATAGTAGGGCTTCCCGAAGCGGCGGTACGCGAAAGTAAAGATCGGGTACGCTCTGCCATTTTGAATAGCGGCTTTCAATTTCCGACCAAACGTCTGACCATTAATCTGGCACCAGCAGATCTGCCAAAAGATGGCTCACGTCTGGATTTACCGATTGCATTAGGCATTTTAGTGGCTTCAGGCCAGCTGCCTGAAGATTGCACCGAGCATCTTGAATTTATTGGAGAATTAGCTCTCGATGGTCAATTACGTCCTGTCAGCGGCACCTTGAGTATTGCCATTGCCTGTCAAAGTGACCAGCATCAACTGATTTTGCCTGGCCCAAATGCACAGGAAGCCTGTCAGCTCCCAGACTTTAAAGTCTTTGCAGCCCATCATTTAAAAGAAGTGTGTGAACATCTTTCCCAGGCGCAGCGTTTGCCGCAAGTAGAAGCCCGCCCACTCGCTAAAGACCATTTTTATAAGTTTGATCTGGCGGATGTAAAAGGACAATTGCGACCACGGCGTGCTTTAGAAATTGCCGCGGCAGGTGGTCATTCCCTGCTGTTTCGAGGCCCACCTGGAACAGGCAAGACCTTGCTGGCTTCTCGATTGGCTAGTATTTTACCGCCCTTAAGGACGCAGGAAAATCTGGAAGTAGCCAGTATTTATTCGGTGGCGAATGCCAATCACCCTTTTGGGCAACGCCCGTTTCGAGCACCACACCATACTGCTTCTGCGGTAGCATTGGTTGGTGGCGGCTCATACCCCAAGCCAGGAGAAATTACTCTGGCACATTTAGGGGTTTTATTTCTGGACGAGCTACCAGAATTCGACCGCAAAGTGCTGGAAGTTCTACGTCAGCCTTTGGAAGCAAAGGAAATTGTCATTTCCCGGGCATCACGCCAGATTACTTTTCCCGCCAATTTCCAGTTGGTGGCCGCCATGAATCCCTGCCCGTGTGGTTATGCCTTTAATCAGGATATCCGCTGCCAATGTTCACCGGAAAGTATTAAACGCTATCAGAACCGGATTTCAGGCCCGTTGCTGGATCGGATTGATTTACATATTGATGTACCACCATTACAGGCGCATGAGTTACAGGACAATCGGCCTACAGAAAGCTCAGAAACGGTCAGACAACGCGTCATTGCAGCCTATGAAATTCAGATGCAACGGCAAAATACCTTGAATATGAGTCTGAGTCCAAAACAGCTAGAGCAATATGCCGCATTAGATCAGTCTGCTCAGAATATGCTTGAAATGGCTCAGCAAAAACTGAATTTATCCGCACGTGGCTATCATCGGGTCTTGCGTGTCGCACGCACCATTGCCGATTTAAATCAAAGTGCAGATATTCAAAGTCAGCATCTTTCGGAAGCCCTGTCTTATCGCGGGCAGCAGCAGATTTAGGTCATTAAAAAAGGCGACCTAAGGTCGCCTTTTTATCTAAAGAGAATTAGAAGCTATAACCCAGTCCGAATACGACTTTATTCTTTTGTTTTTCATCAAAACGGTCATAACCACCCAAGATATAATTCATGCTTGCAGTTACACCTGTGTCACCAAGTGGCTTGCTTAAACCGATGTCAAAATGACGGAAACCGAAACTTTCCGTAGTTCCTTCAATAAAGTCACCTGATTTTTCATAAGCATATAAGCCTAAAGCTGTATCCAAGCTGAAATCTTGTGGTAAAGCATAGCTATAAGTGGCTTTTAAATAGGTATCACCTGCATTGCCCCAAGTGGTATCTTCAAGAAGGGTTTGTGCTGTAACGCCCAAATCTTTATAGCTCATACCCAATAACAGCTCAAATCCATCAGAATTGACATCAGATTCATAATAATAGTAGTAAGTCGTACCGATCGTTAAACCTAAGTCATCATTGACTGCGTGGCTATAGCCAGCATAGAAGTTATTTTCGAAAGCATCACGTCCTTCTTCAGACAAAGTGTAATCTAGCGTAGATCCCCACCAACCTGCATAGAAGCCAGACGCATGGTTATAATCGAGTCCACCTTGTAAGGTAGCGCCGCTATTTTCAGGAATGTTAGTAATACCACGCAGGTTATAGCTTGAAAGTACGCTTATATTTCCAGATACCGTATGTTCAGCAACAGGTTCTTCGGCAAAAGAAAAAGAAGATACAGCGCCCAATAAAGCAAGAGATAATACTTTTAATGTTAATTTCATTGTGTGGCTCCCCCAGATCGTCTGAGACGTTTTTATGATCATTGATTAAACTCAAGCTCAAAATTTGCAAGAGCTATGCCAATCTGGATAAAAGGAACCAAAATAATAAATCTGAAAAGACAAATAAAATTTAAACCATTGTTTTTAAATAAAAATTAAAATTATGAAAAAATGAATTATCTAAGCTTTCTTTTAAATAAATGTAGTTAAGGGTATTTCATCAATTTTTTAATACTTATACATAATCATTTACAATTTGCCCTATTTTGATTCCATTTTTGTAATGATCAAAATTTGTGCTAAAAAATAGTGCGTAATTTTTGATCATATTTTTTGGACTTTCCAAAATAAACAAGCTGATCATATTCATTTCATCACTTCAGAAATATCATTTATACCTGTCAATAGAGTTATGTTTTTACTAACTTTTTACCGACAGGTTGAAAATTAATCACCTCAAATCCTTACTATTGTTTAATTTGAGTTAAAAAATCTAAACTTTAGTGGAATATATCTAATAAAAAATGACATTTTTTCAGCATTTCTTATACAATTCCTAAAAAATTCCGATCAATTTGTATAAGGCTCTCTTCCCAATGCAAAATTCAAAAAAATTAACGTTAGCAGTTTTGATTCAGGCTGCTTTGGTTTCTACTGCTTTCGCTAGCGAGCAAAGTGAATCGAAAGGTTTTGTAGAAGATGCAGAAGGTTCTGTACTTTTCCGTACCGGTTATTTGCACCGCGATAAAATCAACTATAACGACAATCAAACCGGTGCACGTGAAGTTGTTAATGATACAAGCTCAGCTGCTCAAACTGCGATCGTTAAATTAGACTCTGGTTTTACCAAAGGTGTAGTCGGCTTTGGTGCGGGTATCATTGGTGATGCATCTTTCAAATTGGGTGAAAATGCACATGCCGGTAATGACATGATTCCTCAACATCCCGATGGTTCAGCTTATGATCACTGGGCACGTGGCGGCGCATATGTAAAAGCACGTGTTTCAAACACGACTGCTACTTATGGTACTCAGGTTTTAGACTTACCTGTACTTGCAAGCAATACTGCGCGTTTAGTACCTGAATACTTTACAGGTGTATTGGTTGAAAGTAATGAAATCGAAAACTTAAGCCTCGTTGCTGGTAAATTTACTGAAAACCAGCGTTCAAGCCAGATCAAATCTGATGGTAATGAATTGGATCGCGCAGTAGTTTGGGGTGCAAAATACAAATTTAATGATGCAGTTAATGCTTCTTATTATGGTACAGACATTAAAGACCGCCTAGAGCGTCATTATGTCAATGCCAATTATAGTTATGCATTGGCGAATGGTAGTACTTTAACTCATGACTTTAGTGGCTATCATACTGATTGGGATAAAAAATCCGACGTCAGTGCATATACATACTCACATACAACTGATGACTTTAATAACTTAAGCAACAATATTTGGGCAATTTCTACGACCTATAATAAAGGCCCACACAATGTCATGCTTGCTTACCAACAAAATACGGGTAATACAGGTTATGACTATGGTTTAGGTAAAGGTGTAGGTGATGGTCATCAAACCATTTATATGCCGAACTCATACCTGTCTGACTTCATTGGTAATGATGAAAAATCAGCACAGCTTCAATACACTTATGATTTCGGTGCAATGAATGTTCCTGGCCTATCTTGGACTTCTGCATTTGTTTATGGTTGGGATATTGATGTTGCTAATCAAAATGATCGCTCTCAATTAATCACTAGTGATGCTCAAGAACGTGAATTCTTTAATCAGGTAAAATATACAGTTCAATCTGGTTTTGCTAAAGACACTAGCTTACGTGTACGTCACTCATACTACCGTGCGAGTGATGAATACCAATACGGAAACTACATTGGTGACACTAATGAATGGCGTATCTGGTTAGACATTCCTGTGAAATTATTCTAATTCACTTGAGTTTCAAGCCATAAAAAAACCTGCACATTGTGCAGGTTTTTTTATTCCAGGCTTTAAAAAGTTAAAACCTGAACGATAAAAAGCAATTATTTATTTGCTTCTGCATAAGCAGCAATTGAGTCCAGTACTTCTTGTTTCGCAACATCAGCACCTTCCCAACCACTCAGCTTGACCCATTTGCCTGGCTCAAGATCTTTGTAATGCTGGAAGAAATGTTCGATCTGGCTGATCAACAATGGAGGAAGATCAGTATATTCCTGAACATCTTTGTAGATTGGAGTCAGCTTGTCATGTGGAACTGCAACCAGTTTCGCATCAACACCACCATCATCTTCCATGTTCAATTTACCGACAGGACGACAACGAATGACTGAACCTGGCTCTACTGGATGAGGTGTTACCACCAGTACGTCTAATGGGTCACCATCAAGCGATAGTGTGTTTGGTACATAACCGTAGTTTGCTGGGTAGAACATTGCTGTACCCATGAAACGGTCTACAAATAACGCATCAGAATCTTTATCGATTTCGTATTTGATTGGTGCTGCATTTGCAGGAATTTCGATGATCACATAGATATCGTTTGGCGCATCTTTACCCGCTGGGATATTGCTGTAGCTCATAGCATCACTCTTTAACAAGTTATATCTTTTAAAAAACCGCGACAATTATAACGGTTTTTAAAGATTATTTTGGATTTTAAAATATCGAACTGTAAATATGTCCGCAGACCTGATGACTTAAACTAACTTGATGATCAGCAGCAATAAAGCTACCGGACATAACATCGAGAGCAACCATACGATAGAGCGTAAAGTCGCCCAGTTGGCTAAATAGCAGATTCCGTACAACACACGAAAAACCAGATAAGCTACACCAAAAGTCATCACTACACTTTGCGGCACCACCATATATTCCGCCATTAGAATAGCAGCAATAAAGAGTGGCAAACTTTCAAAGCTATTCTGCTGGGCAGCATTGGCGCGACTGGCCAAGCCTGAAGACTTTTCTAAAAATGCCCGTGGATTCTGATTGTCTTTAGTGCTGAAGCCTGCTGATTTTTTTGCAATCAATGTAAACACATAAGGCAAAAGACAAGCGGCCAAAATGAGATAAATAACCCCACTAATGCTGTGCATCTGTTTTTTCTCATGAAAATTTTATCTCTATCATAGCATGGCATTTCGTGAATAAATTTTGTTAAATAGAGTGCTTTTTATTACTTGTTAAGGATTCACTATGGTCGCGCCTGATCAAAATGAAATGTTCGATGTCCTCGAGAAACAACGCCAGCATCAACGTCAAGTGGATCGCGTATTAAAAATTGTCCTACCGATTGTGGCATTTCTGATGGCTGTCATTTGTGCCAATATGAATATCTGGTCACCAATCTTCACCTTTGCCATTTTATGGATTGCCTTTTATTTCGTCGGTATCAAGCGTATGCCTCTCTGGCACTGGCTGGTCGCGATTCTGGTGTATTGCTTGGTCGATAACATTCTAAGTTATGGCAGCTTTAATCAAACCGGATTTACTCGCCAGTTTGGCACCATGTTTATCTTCTTGGGAGTAGTTGGTGTAGGTCGTCCTTATTTTGATCGCTGGTTAATGAAAAAATAAAAAGTCCAAATCAAAAAAGCGCCTGACGGCGCTTTTTTTCTTGCAGGTATTAGGCTGTTTTACGCAGATCTTTACGCAGGATTTTACCTACGTTAGATTTTGGTAATTCATCCATAAACTCGACATAACGTGGACGTTTATAACCGGTCAGGTTTTCTTTAGCGAATGCTAAAACTTCTTCTGTGGTTAAAGACGGATCTTTTTTCACAACAAACAGTTTTGGCACTTCACCTGATTTTTCATCTGGCACACCAATCGCAGCCACTTCCAGTACTTTTGGATGAGTTGCTACAACCTCTTCAATCTCAGATGGATAGACGTTAAAACCAGACACTAGAATCATGTCTTTCTTACGATCTACAATTTTCACATAACCACGTGAATCCATAACACCGATATCACCGGTACGGAAGAAGCCATTCACCATGACCTTTTCAGTTTCATCTGGACGGTTCCAGTAGCCTTTCATGACCTGAGGACCACGGATTGAAATTTCACCTTGCTCACCCAGTGAAACTTCATTGCCTTCATCATCCAGAATAGCCACTTCAGTCAATGGCAATGGAATGCCAATAGTGCCACTGAATTCTTCAGACGCAGGTGGGTTTGCTGTTGCCACCGGAGAAGTTTCAGACAAGCCATAACCTTCAACGATATTGGTTCCGGTAACTTTCTTCCATGCTGCTGCGGTAGAAGGAAGTACGGCCATACCGCCGCCCATCGCCATTTTCAATTTGCTATGATCAAGTTGCTTGAACTCTTCATTGTTTACCAGCGCATTGAAAAGTGTGTTCACTGCCGGGAAGAAAGTCGGCTGGTATTTACGTAGCTCTTTCATCACCGCAGGTAAATCACGCGGGTTTGGAATCAGAACATTCGCCTGACCTTTGTACATACCGTAAAGTGCGCATACCATGAATGCAAAGATATGATAAAGCGGCAAAGCACAGAAAATACGGTCATCTGGCTGACCATCTTGCGCACCAAATTTGCTCTGGAAAATACCGTCACACTGCAACATGTTCGCAACCAGGTTACGATGTGTCAGTTCAGCACCTTTAGATACGCCTGTGGTACCACCTGTGTATTGAAGAACTGCTGTATCGCTAAGGGTCAATTCAGGGCGTTTATAGTTACTTGGATTAACTTTAGATAACGCCGCATTGAATCTCACATGGCCTGGAATATCCCAAGCTGGAATTTGCTTGCGTACAGAACGCAATACAAAGTTCACCAGTGTCCCTTTCAAGGCACCCAGCATGTCACCGACAGAAGCGACCACGACATGTTTCACCGGTGTTTTACCAATAATCGCTTGATAAACAGAAGCAAAGTTTTCAATAATCACCAGCACTTCAGCGCCAGAGTCATTTAATTGATGCTCAAGTTCACGTGATGTATAGAGTGGATTCACGTTGACCAGTACCAAACCTGCGCGGAACACCCCAAGTGCCACAACCGGATACTGAAGAACGTTTGGCATCATCACTGCCACACGTGAACCTTTTGCCAACCCCAAGCTTTGTAGATAAGTTGCAAACTTGCGGCTCGCCTCTTCCAATTCATTGAAAGTCATAGCCTTATCCATAAAGATAAAGGCATCACGCGAGCCGAATTTTTGGAAATTACGCTCAAAAACATCTACTAGAGAAGTATTTTCTGCTGGTAATTCTACTGTTTCTGGAATCCCTGTTTTTTGGTATTCAGCAAACCAAATTTTTTCCATAATGGCCATCTCTCCAATCATAATCCTTAGTATTTCAACTGTTTTTTTCAATATCACACGCCATTTTTAGACTTGTATATGTGCGATATTGCATCCATCTTGTTGAATCGTTGTTCATATATAACGTATTTCGCAGGATGGATGCTAGTCTTATCTTTGAATCAACAGTTTATTTGCTTTTTGATATCCGCGTGGTAAAAGCTGTCCTTTTGCACCGCGCTTACCGATATATTTGCGCAAATCATCCCCTTTTAATTTTAACTGCTGTTGTCCTGCAAGCACTTGAATTATTTCATCAAGCTTCAATATTGTCATGGACAAAATTTGATCACTATCTTCAAGTTGTATCAATTTATTTCCTTTACCTTTGTTCAATACAGGTAATTCTGCTAAATCGACAATCAACAGGCGTCCTGCTGAACTGAGCAGTGCAACATGGGTGGCATCATCGAGTGGCTGCAGGTTCATGACCTCTGCCCCTTCAGATAAATTCAGGAAAGCTTTCCCCGCTTTGGCACTGGTATCCAGCTGCTTGGCCTGGGTTTTAAAACCATAACCTTTATTACTTGCCGCTAGAATTTCAGTTTCATCCTCTGCCACCAGAACCTGTTTAAAACCCACCCCACTGCCAGGAGACAGTTTTGAACTGAGCGGCTCACCGAGACCACGTGCGGATGGCAATGTGTTGATGGCCAAGGCATAGCTACGGCCAGTGTCATCTAATACATAAACGCGTTGATTGGATTTGCCCTGTGCATGACTCAAGTACTGATCACCCGCACGGAAATTCAGATTTTCTGCATCGACTTCATGACCTTTGGCACAGCGAATCCAGCCAGCTTCTGATAACACCACCGTTACCGGATCGGCCGGCAACATTTCAGTTTCATTAATTGCAGCAGCTTCGGCACGTTGTACGATTGGCGAACGGCGATCATCACCAAATTTCTTGGCATCGTCTTTCAGTTCAGAAATGATCAGGCTTTTTAAAGATTCTAGATTGGCCAG
The DNA here is from genome assembly GCF_024129685.1 of Acinetobacter lwoffii. GTDB lineage: Bacteria > Pseudomonadota > Gammaproteobacteria > Pseudomonadales > Moraxellaceae > Acinetobacter > Acinetobacter lwoffii_X. The sequence continues at coordinate 51,375 of NZ_JAMXXL010000017.1, forward strand.
TTGTTCACGAATTACTGCCGCTTTTGCTTCCAGTTCTTCCTGCTCACGGCGCATTTCCATTTCTTCAAGCTTGGCTAAATGACGCAATTTTAGTTCTAGAATCGCTTCGGCCTGAATCTCGTCAATATTAAAACGCTGCATCAAAACTGGTTTTGGCTGATCTTCTTCACGAATAATCTGAATCACTTCGTCAATATTCAGATAAGCAATGATCAGACCGCCGAGAATATGTAGGCGTTTTTCGATCTTGTTCAGATGATATTGCAGACGGCGTGTTACCGTGGTTTTACGGATTTCAATCCATTCCAGCAAAATACGACGAATTGATTTCACCTGTGGACGGCCATCGGCACCAATCATGTTCATATTGACACGATAACTGGATTCCAGATCGGTGGTGGCAAACAAGTGACTCATCACCGATTCGGCATCAATACGATTCGAACGCAGAACAATGACTAAACGGGTTGGATTGGCATGATCCGATTCATCCCGTACATCACTGACCAGTGGCAGTTTTTTGGCCTGCATCTGATCGGCAATCTGGGTGATGATTTTGGAGCCTGAGACCTGATATGGCAGTTCGGTGATGATAATTTCGTTTTTATCGACGCTATAGACCGCACGCATGCGATAACTGCCACGACCTGTGGTCTGAATTTTTAACAGTTCAGCAGGCGGGGTGATAATTTCGGCTTTGGTCGGCAAGTCTGGCGCGGGAATATATTCTGCGATTTTTTCATCGGTCAGGTTCGGATTACGAATTAGCGCAATCGTCCCTTTGACCACTTCACGCAGGTTATGCGGTGGAATGTCTGTGGCCATACCGACAGCAATACCAGTGGTGCCATTCAGCAAGATGTTCGGTACACGTGCCGGCAAGTTCACCGGTTCTTTCATCGAACCGTCAAAGTTGTCCTGCCATTCACAGGTGCCCTGTCCCAGTTCAGACAGTAATAGTTCACTGTACTGGGAAAGCTTGGCTTCGGTATAACGCATCGCTGCGAAAGACTTTGGATCATCTGGTGAACCCCAGTTGCCCTGCCCTTCAATAAACGGGTAACGATAACTAAAGGGCTGTGCCATCAGCACCATGGCTTCATAACAGGCCGAGTCACCATGCGGATGGTATTTACCCAGTACGTCACCGACCGTACGTGCCGATTTCTTCGGTTTGCTGGTCCATTTCAGGCCCAGTTCACTCATGGCATAGACAATCCGGCGCTGTACCGGTTTCAGGCCATCGCTAATATGAGGGAGTGCCCGATCCATAATCACGTACATGGCGTAATTCAGATAAGCTTGTTCGGTAAATTCTGCTACGGAGCGGTTTTCTGTCGCATGATGCGCAAGGCTTGTCATAACAACCTATAGTCCTAAATAATTCGTTTTTGTATCAATGTTTCTTATGCTAAGTCGTGGCTGTAGATGACACAAGGGCATCAAATCGTTCAGCGCGACAATTTGTGTCTTATGGCCTAAAAATATCCACTTTATAGGCCCTAAGCAACTAAAAAATCATTCCCTTTATAAGCCCATCGATTCCAGGGTCTTGCCTTTGGTTTCTTCACCCAGGACCAGAATCACAATCGCGACAGCGACCAAAACTGCCGTAAACATGGTAAAGACATAGCTGAAACCGTTTGGCATGCCCATCAGATGGGTTACTGCAAAAGGTGCCGCGATACCGCCAATCCGGCCTACTGCACCAGCCCAGCCTGAACCAAAGGCACGGATATTGGTCGGATATTGTTCCGGGGTATAAGTGTAGAGCACGCCCCAGGCACCCAGATTAAAGAAGGACATCAGACAGCCCCAAATCACGATTTCAGTAACACTACCCGACTGGCCAAAGAAATAGGCCGAGATCGCGCACATACCGATAAAGCCGGCCAGAGTCGGCTTACGACCCAGCTTTTCGACCAGCCATGCCGCCACCAGATAACCGGGCAACTGCGCCAGAATCATAATCAGCACATATTCAAATGACTGGACAATGCTATAACCTTCTTTGACCAGTAAACTTGGTAACCAGGTAAAAATGCCATAATAAGAGAAAATAATACCGAACCAGATCAGCCATAGCATAAGCGTACGGCGTGCAAAAATACCCGACCATAACTGTGAAAATGAAATATTCTGCTTCTCTGCAACGGGTTTCACTTCAAAAATTTCATAGACTTGAACGCCACATTGACGCTCAATCTTTTTGACCAGTGCCGAAGCTTCCTCTATACGACCACGGTTAATCAGGAATGGAATAGATTCCGGTACCATTTTCCAGATTACAATGGCATACAGCGCAGGCAGGCCACCAATCATGAAAGCAGTTTGCCAACCAAAATCAGGAATAACAAAGCGCGATACCAGCGCCGCAACCAGCCAGCCTAGCCCCCAAAAACTTTCCAGCAAGACAATAAAACGGCCACGCACATGTGCAGGAATATATTCACTGACCAGCGTTACGGCCACGGGTAACTGACCACCCAAGCCTAAACCGACAATAAAACGGAATACTAGTAGCCAAGTCAGATTCGGTGCAAAAGCGCAGGCTGCCGTGGCCAAGCTATAAATGACCAGAGTCGCAGCAAAGACTGTTTTACGGCCAAAACGGTCTGCCAGGCCACCTGAACAAATCGCCCCGATCGCCATGCCGACAAAACCGATCGACACTACCCAGCTTTTTTGATCCGCAGTCATCTGCCAGTCTTCAGCCATTTTGGCCAGGATAAAGGAAATCAATCCGGTATCCATCGCATCAAACATCCAGCCCAGTCCAATCACCACCAGCAAGGTGTAGTGAAACCTACCAATCGGTAAGCGTTGTATGCGAGAAACTAAATCCATAACAAAAATCTCTGATCAGGTGGAACGGGAGATGCTGCTTTCTCAACAGGTGGGCTGCTTTATATTTTTTATACTACGAATTGAGTTGAATGCGGCTATTTTTATTGCCGCACTTCATACATTTAAAAATTAAGATTCGTCTTTGGAAGATGCCGAGTGCTCATCATCATCTTTATAAATGAATTTTGGCATTTCCAGACCAAAATAGATGGCGATCAAACGTAAGCTAAAACCAAAGATCAGGGTAGACAGAATGGTCAGATCCTGCGACAAGCCGTAGTGACTACAGAGCCAGTAAAAGATCACTGAAACAAAGGCAATACTGGCATACAGTTCACGGCGGAACACCAGCGGTACGTCATTACATAAAATATCACGCAAAATCCCGCCAGACACACCGGTCAAGACACCCGCAACGGCGCTGACCACAAAACCATGTCCCATTTCCAGGGCAATCTGACAGCCAATAATGGTAAAGCCAATGAGCCCCAAGGCATCCAGTACCAGGAAGACATTACGTAACTGTCGCATCCATTTGGCAATCAGGATGGTGACGAAGGCGGCGCAACAGGTCAGCACCAGATATTCGGGATGTTTGACCCAAGTCAAGGGATAATGTCCGAGCAGAACATCACGGACCGAACCACCGCCCAGTGCCGTGACACAGGCAATAATCATCACGCCAAACCAGTCCATGCTGCGCCGGCCAGCGGACAGTGCCCCGGTCATGGCTTCAGCGGTAATTGCAATAATATAGATGACGGTCAGTAACATCGCCCTGCTTCCACCTGAGGCTATGAGATGGCGGCTATTCTAAGCTAAATCTGTGTGAAAGTTATAAGAATCCGGCACAACATTGCTTAAATTTTTTCCCCGAACCACAAATGCAGGCCTATTTCATGGTGATGTTATGGTCTGTAGTCGGATCCAGAAAATACCAGCGACCTTCAAACTTCACAAAATGCGAAGCTTCATGATGCACCTGTGCCTGCTTGCCATCATGATAATGTGCCTTAAACTCGACCAAGGCATGATTTTTATCTAGTTTTTCATTGGCTTGAACAATTTCAAGCTTTAACCATTGATTGGCTTTACTCCATTCACTAATTGCCTGCAGGTCCAGCGCTTGTTGCTGACCCAGCGCAGTCGTGGTTTTGATGTAATCGATTTCATGCTTGGCGAAGGCACTGTAACGGGAACGCATGAGTTGCTGTGCAGTCTCTGCGACCTTTTGCCCTACATGCAGTGGCTGACAACAACTGTGATATTCGCCTTGTCCACATGGACATGCTTCTGACATTTCAGTTCCATAAAAATAGCCCGACAATGCGGGCTATTTTAGCAAACTTTACAGGCCAAACATTGGCTAGAATCTAGTCCTGTGCAGGAAGCTGCGGAATGATATGCACTTTATCGATCTTATGACCGTCCATCGTCACTACCTCAAAGATATGCCCATCTGCTTCAAACTTTTCACCGCTATGTGGTAAACGTGCCATATGGAACAATACATAACCAGATAAAGTCGAATATTCTTCGGTTTCATTGACCAGATCACGATCCAGCAGCAAGGAAACATGACGAATATCGGTGGAACCATCCAGAATCAGGCTGCCATCTTCCAGGCTTTCCGCGGCGGCTTGCAACTCATCTTCATCCGGGAATTCACCGGCAATTGCTTCAAGAATATCAATTGGGGTGGCAATCCCTTCAATTGAACCATATTCATTCAGGACAATTGCCATCTGCAATGGAGCCTGACGCAACTGTTCCATCACCATCAAGACCTGGGCATTTTCATGCACGATCACCGGTTCACGTAAGTGCTTTTCAAAATCCAGCACCCCGGTTTCAATGTATTCGTTCAGGACTTTATGAGTCAGTACCACCCCGGCAATATTATCGAGTTCACTACGCGCCACGATCAGACGCGAATGGCTCATCTGCAATAACTGTTCTTTAATACTGTCGGCATCATTGTCCAGATCAATCCATTCCAGTTCAGGACGTGGCGTCATCACCGACTTGACCGGACGTTCCGACAGACCCAGTACCCCCTGCACCATGACACTGTGATAAATACCGTTTTCATCATTAAAGACTTCATCAGCAAAGGCACGTGTCGCCAGAACATCTTCCGGCTCAGAAGAATCATTGTCCTGAGCAGGTTTGCCGCCGAGCATGCGCATCACTGCTGAAGCAGTACGGTAGCGCATGTCGGTGGTGGTCACCATTTTTTCCTGATTGCGTTTCATGGTCTGGTTGATAAATTCGACAATGACTGAGAAACCAATCGCAGCATATAGATAGCCTTTCGGAATATGAAAACCAAAGCCCTCTACAACCAGTGAAAAACCGATCATCATCAAGAAGCCCAGACACAGAATCACTACGGTCGGATGTCTGTTGACGAAATCCATCAGAGCTTTGGATGCCCAGAGCATAATCCCGATGGCAATAATCACGGCAATCATCATCACTGACAGGTCTTTGACCATACCAACCGCAGTAATCACGCTGTCTAATGAGAATACGGCATCCAGCACCACGATCTGGACAATCACCATCCAGAATACCGCATGGACCGGATTTTCTTCTTTGATGACGGGTTTGGCTTCCAGACGCTCATGCAGTTCCATGGTGCCTTTAAACAGCAGGAACACCCCACCAAACAATAGAATCAGATCGCGGCCCGAGAAAGCATGATCAAAGATGTGGAATAGTGGATCAGTGAGGGTCACTACCCAGGCAATCGAGGCCAGTAAGATCAAACGCATCAGCAGGGCCAGCATCAAGCCGACAATCCGCGCCGTATTACGTTGTTCTGGTGGCAGTTTCTCCGCCAAAATAGCAATGAAAACCAGATTGTCGATCCCGAGTACAATCTCAAGAACAATCAACGTGAGTAAACCGACCCAGGCTGAAGGGTCTGACATCCATTCAAAGATCATACGCTTGGCTCCTGAAGCTCAGGACTGCAGCATGGAATCACCTGACGCTGTGACACAGCAAAACAGAATTTTTTATATTGAATAAGATCAATTATTTGGCGTAGATTTATAAAGTTAAACGGCCAACTACCACTACCCATCGTCGTTCTATTGTTGTGAAACCAATTTTCAGTATATCAAGATCAATTTGAAATTCACCTGTTTTCATAGCTGTTTATCGATGAATTTTGCTGAGCCCTATTGCAGTGAAAATGTCCCTGCTCACAGAATTGTCATATTTATTAATTAAGCTATAGTCACAAGAAAGAAAAATGATAAGGTGAAGAAAATAAATGCAAAGCGTAATTCAAATGACAGATTATTTTAAAGAAAACTCCCCAAAAACAACACGCCCTCTAGTGGCTCTCTATTGTGGTTCACGTGCAGGCAACAAACCGGTTTATTTAGAAAAAGCCATTCATCTCTCGCAAGGACTGGCAGAACATGGTTTCGGGCTGGTTTACGGTGGCGCCAGTATTGGCTTGATGGGACAGGTCGCGGATGCCATGATCCAGCATGGCGGTGAAGCTGTAGGGGTGATTCCTGAATTTATGCTGGATTATGAAATTGCCCATAACCAGCTCACCGAATTACATGTGGTGACCAGCATGCATCAACGCAAGGCTATGATGGCCGAGCGGGCCTGTGCCTTTGTGGCATTACCGGGTGGACTGGGCACGTTTGAGGAAATTCTGGAAATTGCCACTTGGGGTCAGCTAAACCAGCACCAGAAACCGATGATGCTCTATAACGTGAATGGCTTCTATGATGCCTTGATTGCGCAGCTGGACCGCGCCGTTGAAGATGGTTTTTTACCGCCACAGCATCGTGCCAAACTGATCATTTGTGAACACGAAGAAGAAATTTATACGACTTTAACCAATTTAGGCCATCCGCAAAGATTTGTAGTCTAAGCTTCTCAAGCAATAAAAAAGCGAGCACCTAGCTCGCTTTTTTATTGGATTTTTAATATCAGGTCTTATTGACCATAATTCGTCACAAACTCATAAAACATCGGCAAAGTCGTTGCCAGAATGACCGACATAGCCAGACCGAACATCAGTTTCATGGCATCTGCACTGACATTGCGTGACGTACGATGTTTATTGACTTCATCCAGAATCATCGACATGGCAAATTCACGACCTGCAAGTAATCCCAGGAATACCCAAGTGGTACTCATTGGAATATTGCTCCACTCTTTGAAGATCAACAGGATAATGGCATACAGGAAGTCGATAATCGTCGCAGCACGAATGTCGGTCACACCGGTTTTGGTATCGACAATTTTCTGGATGGCCCCACCACGTTGATACAGAATCACGCCCAGCAACACTACGAATACCGCAATCGCAAACATCAGGAATTCAAACGGTACCTGACGCGGCACATACACGAAGATGTTGGCCAGATCCTGAATCAGCCATTGGCTCCACAGGAAACCGGTAGATACCCACTGCAAGCCCATCCAGACCTTGGAGTGTTCCTGATGACGTGTCTTGGCAAAATGGCGTGCCAGCTGCTTGACCACAAAACGATAGATGACAATCGCCACCACAAAGGCCACCGCATAGCCCATCATCGATTTGACCATCATCGAGCCTAAGCTGGCGGGAGAAAAAATCGTAAGCACCAGGAAAGTGGTACTGACTGGAATCCCGTATTTGGTCAGCATCAACAGCAGAATTGGCGGCACAATGTACAGCCAGGTAATGCCACCTTCAGGGAAAGGAATCGTTTCTAAACGACCGTATGAGGCATCACCCACCCCAGATGCATACCAACCATAGACCAATACGACAATTAAAATTGAGCTGATATAAATCCACAATACCCACCATGGGCGATGTGAATTCGAAGAAATAAATGTCCCTAAGGTTTGAGGTACATCATTTCCGACAATAGAGTAAGCGGCCAAACAGAAGCCGATCACCATCAAAATCTCGATTGTCATAAAAACAAACCTATACGCGAGGAGATTTCAGCAGTGCTGAAAAGTTGGCCCAAGATTATGACGGTTTTATTTCATTTTAATGACAAGACTGTCATATATATGGTCACCTTACAAAAAAGCGCACCGAAGTGCCCTGAATTTAAAAGCTTTTGACTACTTGAGATTTACTTGATAAATCGTGGTACTGCCACTGACTTCATGGCCGACCACCAGGAGGGGTTTCTTATTCGGGGAGTCTTTGGCGGGGATAAATACCAAACCTTCCGGTCCTAAATCACCGGCTTGTCCCATTTCAATCTGCGCTGTAGTCGCTTTAAAATCACGTGAATTAATATATTGCACGAAGACTGGTGATGCAGGTGTAGACACATCATAGACCATGATGCCACCGACACGCTCCAGCCCAATAAAGGCAAAGGTTTTTTGGCCAATCTGCCCCAAGGTCACCCCTTCAGGTTCCGGCCCTTTATTGTCACTGCGATTATCCAGTCCGGCTTCTTCATGATTAAAGTTGAAAATTTCAGGATGATGTTTGGCAATATACTGCTCAAATTGATCGCCCGAATCCCATACCAGTTCTAAACCGGTCTGCTGATCATTTTCCACCCAGATACTGACCGAGCGGGTACCAAAGCTATATAAATGATCATAGACCAGATTGCCCCGTTCATTCAGTTTGGCTGTACCATCGGCATTTTTTTGATAGCCTTCGGTCCAACTAATATTTAACCGACCAAGCAGATGATCTTCACGGCAGTCTTTGGCATCCCCTGCAATAGCACCGCAGTAGGCAAAGTTAGCCGGATTGAGTTCTGCACCTTTGGCCAATACCCGAAGATGGGCTGGTAAATCATCACCCAAACGGCGGTCAAAACCTTTGGCATGGACCAAGTGTTTCACCCGCCATTCTTCTACAAAGCCCTGGCTGGTATCGTTATTGAAATATGCAGGATTGTTTTCACCCCAGGCACGGGCATCGCCTTCATTGGCAGACACAATATAGGTTTTGCCCGCGACCTCGAAACTTGCAATCGCATCTGGCATATATAAGCCACGGACATTGGCCCAAGTTTGAATATTGATTTTGCCTTTACCGTCGACACCATCCGCATCGCTGACATCCATGCCATGACCCTTCATGCCATGATCTTTGAAGCCAAATGGATAAACAGCGAGTACCTTGGCAGAAGCCACATCAATTTTGGCCAAGGCATTGTTTTCTTGTAAGGCAACCCAGGCGGTTTTTCCATCTTTTGAAACAGTAATGTACTCAGGTTCAAAATCCTGAGCTGCGCTGGCCTTTGGTCCGAAAATGCGGATGCCCTGTTCACGCAATGCTGCTTCCCGTCCATTCAAGGCCTTAAAGTCTGCTGTACGAACGATCGGGGCTTTTAAATTGGCCAGACTAATGACAGACACTGAACCTTCTGGATCGACCTGATAATCATCAGAAGGCTCGCCTTCATTGGCCACCAGCAAGCTTTGACCATCCGGTGTGAAAGTCAGCATGTCCGGCAAGGCACCCACCTGTACGTGGGCCAACTTGCTCAGGTCTTTGGCCTGATATAAGGCCACATAGCCAGGATCGGTTTTCACAGCAGCCTGAATCGCAATGGCGACAATGCCATTATGTACCGCGACACTGTTGACCTCAGCCTCTGGCGCAATGTCATCGACCGTGATAGATGTTATTTTTTTCGGCTGATCAGGTCGACTTAAATCCAGTACATCTAATACGCCTTCTTTGGCATTGACCACGAATAGGCGTTGACTCTCGGCATCAAAGGCCGGAATTTCTGCTGCACTTTGCGCAAACACACCCGATTCATAAGCGGCTAATTTGCTTAACTCGATCGAGTTCGGTGTAGCCTCAACGATTGGAACCGGCGTTTCATTTTCATTCTCACTTCCACATGCCACCATCCCCACAGCCAGCATGGCCACTATCAATGACTTTAATTTTAATTTCATTTTTTTGTTGATCTATCATGAAGAATTCGTGACCAATTTATAACCAGAGCATTGCAGTGCCATGACAGATCGGTTGCAGTTCCTTGACACAACACCGCATAAAAGTTGAAACGCTTTATATACGACAGACTCGGCTGATTCCTTTAAACTATTCAAAATTTTCAGTTTTCCAGAATTATGAATGCCACGCCTACGCATCAAGCCTTAGATCCCGAGTTCAGACTGTTGGTCTTGTTGGTCTCTATTGGCTTTTTCATGCAGGGGCTGGATACCACCATTATTAATACCGCCTTACCTGCAATTGCCCAAAATTTGCAGGAAGATCCGCTACGCATGCACAGTGTGGTCGTGGCTTATGTGCTGTCTGTGGCGGCCTGCATTCCCTTAAGTGGCTGGCTGGCAGACCGGTTCGGGGTCAGAAATACCTATTTTGCTGCGATTATTATTTTCTCTTTGGCCTCTTTGGGCTGTGCCTGGTCAAGTAGCCTGAATGAATTATTGGTGTACCGGATCTTTCAAGGGATCGGTGGTGCATTATTGCTGCCGGTCGGCCGTTTGGCGATGCTGAAGATCATTCCCCGTACCCAGTTTCTGGCCGCCATGAGCCTGATGAGTCTGGCCGGCCTGATTGGTCCTTTAATTGGGCCGACCCTAGGTGGCTGGATGGTCGAATATCTGTCCTGGCATTGGATTTTCCTGATCAATTTGCCGATTGGCTTGCTGGGCGCACTGATTACCTTTAAGGCCATGCCGAATGTACTTGAACCTACAGTCGCTCGCTTTGATTATTGGGGCTTTATCTTGCTGGTCGTGGCCATGGTGGGCCTCTGTCTGGGAATTGAAAATTTTGCCAGTCCACAAAACTCGCTGTGGTGGAGCCTGAGCCTGATTCTAGCCGGTTTATTGGCCACCCTGGTTTATGCCTATCATTCGCATACGCATAGCAATGCCCTGTTTCGCAGCCGGCTGTTTAAAAATAAAATTTATGCGATTGGTATTTTGGGTAATTTCTTTGCCCGTCTCGGCGGTAACTCGATTCCGTTTTTACTGCCGCTGATGTTGCAGGTGGCTTTCGGTTTCGAACCTTTTATTACCGGTTTATTGATGATTCCGACTGTGCTTGGTTCGCTGGCCTCCAAACCGATTATCCGCAACATCATTCAGCGTTTTGGCTACCGTCGGGTCTTGCTGGTCAATACCTTACTGGTAGGTCTATGTATTGCCAGTTTTGCCCTGACCACGGCGGAAACCCCAATCTGGCTCCGTGCGATTCATTTCTTTATCTTCGGCATTTTAAATTCACTGCAATTCGTGTCGATGAATACCCTGACCTTAAAGGACTTAAGCCAGCAGGATGCCAGTAGCGGCAACAGTTTCCTGTCGATGATCATGATGCTGTCAATGAGTATCGGGGTGGCACTGGCAGGAACACTGGTGAACATGCTGAGTGCCTATTACGGCGCTGACAATCTGGTGGCTGCTTTTCATGTATCACTGATCTGTTTAGGCTGCATCAATATTATTGCGGCCTATATTTTCTGGCATATTCCTAAAAATACCCCGGTTTGATGCGCTATATTCACTTTGGGCTGATTGTAAGTTTTAGGCTAAATCACATATAGGCAAGGACTGAAAATGCAAAAAAATCAGGCTCCGAACAGAGTTCATAAATCGCTCTTGATTGGGCTGGGCATACTGATCACTGTGATCACGATCGCCATGGTCTATCTCTGCCTGATGAAAGCACCGTCTGCCCATGCAGCCGATTATCCTATTCAGGGTTTTGATGTATCGCATCATCAAAAAGAGATTCAGTGGCAGCAGATTTCGCCTGAAAAATACCGTTTTGTTTATCTGAAAGCCACTGAAGGCGGCGACTTTAAAGATACCCGTTTTCAGGAAAATTGGTTGAAAGCACGTGAACATGGCTTTTTGGTCGGTGCCTATCATTTCTACCGCCTCTGCCGCGATGGCAGCATTCAGGCACAGAACTTTATTGACGCTGTTCCCAATAAACCGGATGCCTTACCGCCAGTAATTGATCTGGAATATGACAGCAAATGCATCAATACCTATTCTAAAGAGCAGCTTTTAAACGAAATTCAGGTGATGCACGATGCCCTGAAAAAGCATTATGGCAAGCAGCCGATTTTCTATATTTCTAAAGCTTTTTATAATATTGTACTGGCAGGACACTTTCCTAACGTACCACTCTGGGTACGTGAATACAAAGGTCTGCCTGATTTAAAAGATCAGCCTAAATGGACGTTTTGGCAACATACCAGTCAGGGGAAAATTCCCGGTATTACCACACCGGTAGACCTGAATGTTTTTTATGGCTCAGAACAGCAATGGCTGGATTTTCTCAAAAAGAATGCGATTGTAGTAACTTCATCTGAGAATAAAGCGAAATAAAGCTGATCGCCTGAAAACAAGTTCTTTATAAAAACAACAAGGAAATAAAAAGATTGAAATGGATAAAAGGCGTTTTACTCGGTCTGGTGATTCTACTCCTACTCATCGCGGGTATGCTGGCTTATCTGTTGCAAGCTTCGGGCAAGGTTAGTGACTTTAAAGCGCGGCAGCCGCAAACCGGTATATCCGTTCACGGGCTTACAGTCAAATTTTTTGGTGTGTCCACCCTGTTACTCGATGATGGCCACGATCAGATCCTGATCGATGGTTTCTTTGGCCGGCCATCTTTGTGGCAAGTACTTAACCGCCCTATTCAAAGTGACAGGCTACTCATTGAACAACTGGTGCAACACCATGAATTGAGCCGAACCCAAGCCATTCTGGTCAGTCACTCGCATTATGATCATGTTCTGGATATACCGGCCTTACTGGAGATGCTTCCCAAAACTGCTATCGTCGGTTCACCGAGCACACTGAATATCGCCCGGGCAAATCCCAAAGTTACTCCACAGCAATTACAGCTGGTTAAGCCTTGGCAAATACAGCAATGGGGCCATTTCCAGATCACTGCCATTCCCTCACAACATACCCCGCCTACAGCGGTAAATGATGATTTAGGCGAAGAGCTGCTGCAGCCTTTCACCCTTCCGGCTAAATTTTCCGAATTTAAGGAAGGTGGCAGTTTCGATTACCTGATTGAGCATGTGGGATATAAAATTCTGGTCAAGGCCAGTACCGGATTTATCCCGGATCAATTTAAAAACCTACAGGTCGATACTTTATTTTTAGGCATTGCCCAGCCTTCCAGACAATCCGATTCCTATCAGCAGCAATATCTGGCTGAAACCCTGAATATGCTCAAGCCTAAAGTGGTGATTCCGATACATTGGGATGATTTTTTTCAGCCTTTAAAGCAGCCACTGCAATTTTTACCTCGTCTTGCCGATGACACCCCAAAAAGTTTGAATCTTCTGATTCAGGCTGCCGAGACACAAGGGACAAAAGTCGTCCTGCTCAGCGAACCGCAGCCCTATTTACTCAACTCAGCCTTCGCTTCCCAATCCGATTAAAGCCCCTTAAGATAGCGAACATGCACAAAATTATTCATATTGATATGGATGCGTTTTATGCCTCGGTAGAGCTGCGTGAACGTCCAGAACTGAAAGACTCACCTGTGGTGATTGCTTCGCATCATCCTCGGGCAGTGGTCGCGGCTGCCTCTTATCCGGCACGGGTTTATGGCCTGCGTTCTGCCATGTCCATGGGACAGGCGCGCAAACTCTGTCCTCAGGTCATCGTGATTGAGCCGGATTTTGCCAAATACCGGCAGGTATCTGCACAGATTCATCAGATCTTCCAGCAATATACTTCCCTGATTGAACCACTGTCTCTAGATGAAGCCTTTCTGGATGTCACAGAGAATTTAAAACAAATTCCAAGTGCTACTGAAGTCGCCATGCAGATTCGTGAGGATATTTTTCAAGCCACCGGATTAACCGCTTCTGCTGGTGTAGCGCCCAACAAGTTTCTCGCTAAAATTGCTTCGGACTGGCACAAACCGAATGGCATCTGTGTGATTAAACCTTCGCAGGTACAGCATTTTATCCAGGATTTGCCACTGAAAAAAATTCCCGGCGTGGGAAAAGTCACTCAGGAAAAACTGAAAAGCCTGAATCTAGAAACTTTAGGCGATTTACATCAAATTGATGAAGCCTTGCTGATTCAGCATTTTGGCAAATATGGCCGGCGGCTATTTTTGTATGCTCAAGGCATTGATGAACGACCGGTCGAAGTGGAACGGGAACGCCAGCAAATTTCCAAAGAAACCACTTTTGATGATGACCTGCATCTGAACCAATGTCGCCCCTATTGGGAGCCTTTACTTGGACAAGTATGGCAAAGCCTGCAAAAAAAACAGCTTTCTGCTCGCGGCGTTACGGTCAAATTAAAACTCAAGAATTTTCAGGTGATGCAACACAGTAAAAGTTTTAAACAGGTGCTGCGTAGCCCACAGGAATTAGCCCAAGCCTTGGACTTACTGCTCGACGACCTGCATATTGCTCCGCAGATGCAATTTCGGCTGATCGGCGTCGGCGTGTATCAGCTCAGCGTCCCCGAAACTGAAACCCAGTTATTGCTACTCTAAACCTTTTTTGATCATGTTTTAGGCATCAGTTTAAAAATACGGCAACTTTGTTTTTACATTTTGATTTTTTAGAGTACTCTATCTGCGCAATGCATTATCCATGTATGTGCCGAGATGCTGAAAATCACCTTTACTTTCAGCATGATGTCCTGTGATTAGCGTGACGATCAAATCCGAATATTGCAGGGCAACTCTGATGTAACTCATGGAATCCCCTCCTGCATATCTTCTGTAAATTCTTCTGTTGTTCAAGAACAACGCGCACGTAAAGCTGCGCTGTCTAGTTTTGTTGGTGCTGTTGTCGATTGGTATGATTTTCTCCTTTATGGCATTGTTGCAGCCTTAATTTTTAAAGATCAGTTTTTCCCAGTATTGGCGAGAACATGGGTACCCTTGCGGCTCTGGCCACCTTTGGGGTCGGCTTCCTGTTTCGTCCTTTAGGTGGTGTGGTATTTGGTCACTTTGGTGACAAGCTCGGCCGTAAAAAAATGCTGGTACTTACGGTAATCCTGATGGGAATTTCCACGGTCGGGATTGGTCTGCTGCCAAATTTTGAAGCAATTGGCTGGTGGGCTCCGGTGCTGTTGGTGTTTTGCCGTGCCTTGCAAGGCTTTGCCGTGGGTGGTGAATGGGGCGGCGCAGCTCTGATGGCAGTTGAAAATGCACCCAAGGGTAAAAAAGCCTTTTATAGCAGTGGCGTTCAGGTCGGCTATGGTGTTGGCTTGGTATTGGCCACCGGTGCAGTGTCGATTATTATTGCGACACTGGGTGAAGAAGCCTTTGCCGAGTGGGCATGGCGTATTCCCTTTCTGGCCAGCATCGTACTGTTAGCTGTGGCGATGTGGATCCGCCGTGATCAGGATGAATCTCAAGAGTTTGTGGAAAAGGTGGTGAAAGCAGACCATCAGCCAGAAAAACTGCCGATCTTGCAGGCCATTAGCAAACATCCTAAAGCTTTCTTCTATATCATTGCTTTACGTCTGACTGAATTGCTGACCATGTATCTGGTCACCAACTTTGCCCTGAACTATTCCACCACTAACTTGGGCATGGACAAACAGTTCTTCCTGAATATCACGCTGATGGTCGGTGCCATCAGCTGTTTCAGTATTCCCTTCTTTGCCTGGCTGGCGGATAAATTCAATCATCAGAAAATGTGTGTCTGGGGCGGTTTGATTGGTGCGCTTTCGGCTTTTCCATTCTTTATGGCACTCGATGCACAAAACACCTGGATGATCATTGTCGGGGCAATTTTACTGGCGAACGTCGCACACGATATGGTGGTCAGTGTCCATCAACCGATTTTCACCTCACTGTTTGGCACCGAATACCGCTACAGCGGTGCCGGAGTTGGTTATCAGGTGGCGAGTATCATTGGGGGTGGATTTACCCCATTTATTGCAGCGGCACTGGTGATTTGGGCAGATGGTTCATGGCATTATGTAGCCATCTATCTGGCGGTGGGTTGTCTGCTGACTGCATTGGTCGCAGCCCTGATGCCCAAAACTCAGGATGAATAACATGACAGTTGAACGTTTACACGTATCGAAACGCTTTTCGGAAATTGCCATTGCCGGTAATCTGGTACATCTCGCCGGCCAGCTCGCCACAGATGTTGAACTGGATATTAAAGGGCAAACCCAACAGACTTTAGATACTATTGACCAGTTTCTGGCAGATGCCGGCACAGACAAAAGTCACATCATGTCGGTAACTATCTATTTGAAAGATATTGAAAAGGATTATGCAGCCTTCAATGAAGTCTGGGATGCCTGGGTCGCTGATATCGAAGCCCTGCCTCGTACCTGTGTCGAAGCAAAACTCTATGATCCACGGGTATTGGTCGAGCTGACCGTCGTGGCGGTTAAACCAGAATAATGGTTCAAGATCGATATTCATAAAAAAAGCATGCTTCTGGCATGCTTTTTTGTTTTAACCGACTGCTTTGATTTTACTGCGCTCTAAATCCGAATATAAATAATATTTTTTCAGATCATTGCTAACTGTATATTTGGGCATTTTCTGCATTTGCGCTTGCTCCTGTAAGAAGTCCTGGCGCAACTGATAATATTCTGGCACATCATCGTAGCGAATCACCCGATAACCGGCCATGGTTAGTAATGCATCCTGAAAACCCGTCTGTTGGGGACGCTTCAAAATTAATGGGTCATCCACTCCCACCACGGCTAGAATCTGGTGCTGCTGATCCAGAATTACAAAATCTGCAGTCAGGTTGCGGTACTTATGTCGAGTCCGGTTAAATTTAGTCGTCATTAAGGCATCATAGGAAACATGTGCCAGAATAATGTATTCAGGTAATACTTCTCTCAGGCGAGTGAAGGTCAATTGCTCATTCAGGTTAAAAATAGCACGCTGCTTTAACGCGCTGTCTTGTGGTTTGGAATTATTTCCGAGCTTTTTCCATGCCATGAGCACGACACAGAAGAGCAGGAAACTCCCAATCATAATATAGGTGGTCATGCCTAAATCCTTGCATTCTTATAATCATTTTTGTTTTATTGTTGTGCAGTATAAACCCACGCTTTATTTTAAATAGAGCTAACAACCAATCTGTTTAAATACCCATACAACTGGTATCAAAACTCGATTCTGTGTTACCTAAAGTGACATCTCTCTGGATGCCAATGAAAGTGGATTTAAAGTACTGATAATGCACTCTAAAACATCCATGGAATTGATCGCAATACATATCTGCCCAACTGTAGGACAATTCCGACAAAGTGTTATTTTTATATCACTTTTTTAAAGAACTTAACGCAAATAATATATTCTTTTACACTTTCAACGAACAAGCTCAGGCTACGTTACTTTACCCAAGAGCTAAAAAAAGACACCGAAGTGTCTTTTTATTAACTTAATTATGCACGTGATTTGGGCTTCGCTTTAGGCTTTGGCCCACCAAACGGTTTTTTGGCATCGCCTGTTTCACGCGGCGGCAAACCTGTGTGCTGGGTCAGAATTTGCCCACGTTCAGGACGCTTCTTGGTATTTGAAGGACGAGACTGAGCTTGTGCAGCCTTGCTACGATTCCCTTGCTCACCAGTACGTTTTTGCGAATCACCGGCAACCGTCGAGTTTTTCTTACGCGCCGATTGATACTGACCGTCTGCACTGCCTACAGGCTGATAAGTCGGAATCAAATGCTGTTTCGAGTTACCAATCAAATCCTGACGACCCATTTCTTTCAGGGCTTCACGCAATAACGGCCAGTTGTTTGAATCATGATAACGCAAGAAAGCTTTGTGCAAACGACGACGCTTCTCACCTTTCACAATGTCGACATTTTCAGTATAACGCGCCACTTTCGCCAGCGGGTTTTTACCAGTGTAGTACATAGTAGTTGCAGTCGCCATTGGTGAAGGATAGAAGGTCTGTACCTGATCGGCACGGAAACCATTCTTCTTCAACCAAATCGCCAGATTCATCATGTCGTAATCGGTGGTGCCCGGATGCGCCGCGATGAAGTAAGGAATCAAGTATTGTTCCTTACCGGCTTCTTTACTGTAACGATCAAACATTTGCTTGAAGCGGTCATAGGTACCAATACCCGGCTTCATCATTTTATTGAGTGGACCTTTCTCGGTATGTTCAGGCGCAATTTTTAAGTAACCACCGACATGATGGGTGACAAGTTCTTTGACATATTCAGGGTTTAAAACCGCAAGGTCATAACGTAGGCCTGAACCAATCAGAATTTTTTTAATGCCTGGTAAAGAACGTGCTTTACGATATAACTGCGTCAATGGCGCATGGTCGGTATGCAGGTTTTGGCACACGCCCGGGAATACACATGACGGTTTACGACAGTTCTTTTCAATCTCAGGATCTTTACATGCCAGACGGTACATATTGGCTGTTGGGCCACCCAGGTCCGAGATAATGCCAGTAAAGCCTGGAGCCGTATCACGGATTTTTTCCACTTCACGCAGAATCGATTCTTCAGAACGGTTCTGAATAATACGACCTTCATGTTCCGTAATCGAACAGAAAGTACAGCCACCGAAACAGCCACGCATGATGTTCACAGAGAATTTGATCATGTCAAACGCAGGGAAACGGGCATTGCCATACGCAGGATGCGGCAGACGTGCATAAGGCAGGTCAAACACATAGTCCATCTCTTCCGTAGTCAACGGAATTGGCGGTGCATTCAACCAGACATCACGTTCACCATGCTTTTGCACCATGGCACGCGCATTCCCCGGATTGGTTTCCAGATGTAGAATACGGTTGGCATGTGCATAGAGCACTGGATCTGCAGCAACTTCTTCAAAAGCAGGCAAACGGATTACGGCCAATTCGCGCGGCGGTAACTTATGTTTAATCGCTTTAGAAGCCGGTTGCAGTTGCACAATTTGCGTATCAGGATCTAAGTCATCCCCTGCTCGCACAATCGGATTGGCGACATGTTCTTTTTGGAAACCTTGGTACTGACTAGAATCCTTGCCTTGTTCAATCTCACAACCCTCGATATCTTCAGTCATGACATACGGGTTAATAATTGGATCAACACGGCCAATGGCATCGACATCATTCGATGCAATTTCAACAAATTTGGCTTTAGAGGCACGGTTGTGTTTATTCACAATGAACGCAGTACCGCGAACATCAGTAATCTCGTGAATTTTCTCGCCACGTGCCAGACGATGCATAATTTCAGTGATTGAGCGTTCGCCATTACCGTACATCAAAAGATCGGCCTTTGAATCCATCAACACCGAACGACGCACTTTGTCTGACCAGTAGTCATAATGCGCAATACGACGTAATGATGCTTCAATACCGCCCAATAATACCGGTACATCCGGATAAGCTTCACGGACACGCTGGCAATACACGGTTGCCGCACGGTCTGGACGTTTGTTTGGCTGATTGTCTGGTGAATAGGCATCATCAGAACGGATTTTACGGTCAGCCGTATAACGGTTGATCATGGAATCCATATTCCCTGCAGTCACACCCCAGGCAATATTCGGTTTACCTAAAACGCGGAACGCATCCACGCTGGTCCAGTCTGGCTGTGCAATAATACCGACACGGAAGCCTTGTGCTTCTAGCGTACGACCAATAATGCCTGAACAGAAAGACGGATGATCGATATAAGCATCACCACAAACTAAAATAAAATCACAGCTGTCCCAGCCGAGTTGATCCATTTCCTCGCGTGACATCGGCAAAAATGGCGCAGGGTCAAAACAAGACGCCCAATATTTGTCGTAATCAAACAACGCTTTTGGCGCAGTCTGCATGGTATAAGCAGTAGACATGGCTAGCAATTCTCGGCTGGCAGATGATAGGAGATCTAAAAATAAGATCAAAGATGAAAGCCGATTATTTTACCATGAATCGGCCCTAGCTTGCTTGATTATAATTTATACAAAATCAGAGACTAACTGAATCACGCTCTATTTGTCACTTGAATCTAAAGTTTAAATATATCAAAAAAGAAATTGATCTGATTTATTAGGTTGAAAGACTGGACAGAGTCTCTAATTAGAACGGAGTTTTAAACTGAATGCCAAACCCACTAGTAATAACGTGGTAATAAACACAGTTAATCCTATCCAGCCATAATTTTCCCATACCAATCCGCTTGAGCTCCCCAACACACTTGAACCCAGATAATAGCAAAATAAATACAGCGACGAACCGACTGCCCGATACTGTAACGACTGGATCGACACCCAGCTACTGGCGGTCGAATGGGCAGCAAAAAAAGAAAAAGTAAAAATCAGCAATCCAATAAAAACAATAACCAACTGATTGATCAGCATCAGCGTCAAGCCCGCAAGCATCATCAGAATCATGGCTACCAATATTCTGAATTTGCCATAATGCCGTCCCCAGTATGCTGCTCGAGGGGAGCTATAAATACCGGCCAAATAAGTAATCGAAATCACACCAATCCAGACATGAGATAGCTCAAATGGCGCTTGGATCAAGCGATAACTCAGATAATTAAATACCGAGACAAAGCAGCCCATCAAGATAAAACCTTGCAGGAATAAAACCCGAAGTTTCGGATCAGCAAGATTCTGCCTAAATGAGTTTTTAAAACGATTCAGCTTGATTGGATAGGCTTTAAAATGTTGCGAAGCGGGTAATAGGTAATAAAATAAGCCTGCAATACAGAGATTTAAAATACCAATCAACAAAGTAGCAGATTGCCAAGAGATAAAATCAACTAAAACTCCGGCAATTAAACGCCCGCCCATACCACCTATCGCTGTGCCAGAAATATATAAGCCCATGGCAAAACCGATATCTTTTTCTGCAATTTCTTCCCCGATATAAGTCATCGCGACTGCTGCGACACCACTGACTGTCAATCCAATCATTACTCGTGTGGTCAAAAACACGGACCAGATCGGCAATATTGCACTTAATAGTAATAATACTGAGACTGAAAATAGAGACCAGACCATAATCGGCTTACGACCAAATCGGTCTGATATTAGTCCAGTAAAAATCAGGCCAACTGCCAAGGCAATAGTAGAAAAAGATAAAGGGAAACTGCTTTGCGTCGGGCTGACCTGGAAATAATCGGCCAGAATCGGCATCATGGGCTGTACGCAATACAGCGATGAAAAAATGGCAAAGCCAGCAAGAAATAAGGAAAAAAGCACTGCTTTAAAAGCAGAAGAGCCATATTCAATATGACTTGAAGATGAATTTGAGGACATATCCGCTCCATAGACCGGTTCAGTATACGCCTCTCAATTTTATTTTTATGTGATGTTTCAGTCGAAATAGCACATAAATAACATTTATTTGACTAAATTCCACGCATAAGAAAACACCCCCGGCCTTATGGTCGGGGGTGTTTCGAATAATGAGCTGGCGATGACTTACTCTCACATGGGTAACCCCACACTACCATCAGCGCTAAGAGGTTTCACTTCTGAGTTCGGGAA
>NZ_JAMXXL010000018.1:0-70206 GCF_024129685.1 Acinetobacter lwoffii
ACTAAAGCGTTTAGCCATTTTTACATCTCCAAAGATTAAAATTAAACTATCTTTAGAGGGACCGATTGTCCAGTATCTTGGCTAGGATCAAAAATTGATGTTCGCATTGTCTATGGCAAAAGTGATTTGCATCCTGAAGAAATCAAATGGATTCAAAAACTGGACTATGTCCGTTTGAGTTTCTGCAAAAACCTGCATGCAAAGTGCTATCTCAATGAATCGGAATGTATTATTTCCAGTTTAAACCTCTATGAATTTAGCCAGGTCAATAACAATGAAATGGGTATTTCAGTACGTAAATATGAAGATGATGACGTCTTTAAAGATGCTTATGAAGAAGCGCAGCGTATTATTCGGATTAGCGAAGAAGTCCGGATTAGCTTAGATGAAGTTAAAGCTAATCCGAACACTGAGGATTTAGGTCAAACTGATGAAGAAGCTAATGCCTTTAGTAAATTGACCACCTCCAAACTGGCTGCCAAATATAAAATTAAAACAGCAGATTTACTTGAAAAGTTAGTGGATAAAGGCTTTTTAAAGTTGAATGACACGGGTAAACATTTTTTAACTGACCAAGGCAAATCCATCGGTGGTGAATACCTTCCAAGTCAGTACGGCGGCTATTTTTTATGGAATGAAAATACGAAGATCTGATCCCTCCATTATTCAAAAAAGAAAATTCCCCTCTCTCTTTAAGAGATGAGAAGCTCTGCTTCGTAAGAGGAGATTTAAAATTTAATCCCTCCAAACCTCCCTTTCTTACGCTTCGATATAAAGCAGTGCTTATATCTTGCTTAGGGAGGCTTTTTCCCTCTCCTTCTAGGAGAGGATTAGGGAGAGGTAAATAAAGATAAACCCTCATCCCCCGCCTTCTCCCATAGGAGAAGGAGCTAAAAGCCTTAAATCGCCACCAACTCCCGAATACCTTTCTCAGGCATTTCACTGCCCACACCTTGCGCCACAACCTGCCCACGTGCCATCACGGTATATCCATCGGCAAGTTCTTCAGCAAAGTCATAGAATTGTTCGACCAGCACAATTGCCATCTCACCGCCATCGGCAAGCTTACGAATCACACGACCAATATCTTTAATAATGGATGGCTGAATACCTTCAGTCGGTTCATCCAAAATCAGCACACGCGGTTCAGAAGCAAGTGCACGTGCAATGGCAAGCTGCTGCTGCTGCCCACCAGACAAATCTCCGCCGCGGCGGTGCTTCATTTCATCCAACACAGGGAAAATTTCATAGAGATGCTCAGGTACTTTACGTGTCTTTGCGCCTTTAAATTTCGCCATACCAATGAGGATGTTTTCCTCCACGGTTAAAGTTGAAAAAATATCTCGACCTTGGGGCACATAAGCCAAACCTGCACGGACACGTTGTTCAGGACTGAGTTTCGAAATGTCCTTGCCATCCAGCAAAATCTGTCCGGATTTAATCGGTAAAATACCCATCAGACATTTCAATAACGTGGTTTTCCCCACTCCATTGCGTCCAAGCACCACCGAACATTCACCCACAGGTGCAGTCAACGACACATCACGTAAAATATGACTGCCACCATAAAATTGATTGACGTCTTTGACTTCTAACATCACGGTCTCCTTAACGTCCTAGATACTTTTCAATGACATCTTCATTGGCCTGAACTTCTGCCAATGTGCCTTCTGCCAAAATTGCCCCTTGTGCCAATACCGTGACTTTTTCACTAATGGTGTCAATAAAACTCATGTCATGCTCGACTACTACAAGGGTATGGTTTTTCTTGAGTTCTAAACACAGCTCCGCCGTGCGTTCGGTTTCGGCATCGGTCATGCCTGCTACAGGTTCATCCAGTAAAATCAGTTTTGGACGTTGCATGAGTAGCATGCCAATTTCAAGCCATTGCTTCTGACCATGCGATAGCAAGCCAGCAGGTTTATTGACGAAATCTTGCAAACGAATTTGCGCAAGTGATTCATCCAAGGCATTTTGGGCATCCGGATCAAGCTTGCTAAAGAAACTCTTTTTCACGCGCTTGTCTTTGGGTGCAGCAAGTAATAGATTTTCCATGACTGTGAAATTTTCAAACACGGTCGGTTTTTGGAACTTACGCCCAATGCCTGCTTCAGCAATTTGCTCGGTACTCATTTTGGCTAGGTCATAGTTTTGCCCGAAAAATGCAGCGCCTTCAGTTGGACGGGTTTTTCCGGTAATCACATCCATGAGGGTGGTTTTCCCCGCCCCGTTCGGTCCAATAATGCAGCGTAATTCCCCTTCTTCGATATACAGCGATAAATCATTTAGGGCACGAAAGGCATCAAACCAGACACTGACTTTTTCTAAATACAGCGCAATGCCATGGGTAAAGTCCGCGCCTTGTTCTTTTGGGCGACCATAGCCTTCAGAAGCATGACCACCATGCGGTTGTAGGATCTCGCTCATTCGCTACGCTCCTTTTTAAAACGGTCAAACAGACCAATAATGCCTTTTGGCAGAAAGATGGTCACCACAATAAATAACGCACCCAAAATCAACAGCCATGCTTCAGGATAAGCCGAAGTAAAATAGGTTTTTACCCCGTTAATGATGCCTGCACCAATTAGTGGGCCAATCAGTGTGCCACGTCCACCCGCTGCCACCCAAACTGCCATTTCAATCGAGTTCACTGGGTTCATTTCACTTGGATTAATAATGCCTGCTTGCGGCACATACAGCGCGCCTGCAATCCCTGCAATAACCGCAGAAAGCACCCAAGCAGAGAGCTTGTACCAGAGCGTACGATAACCCAAATATTGCAGACGGTTTTCGCTGTCACGAATTGCCCCCAACACCCGACCATAGGGTTTATTCATTAAATGACGTAAACCAACAAAACAGAGCAGCAATACCAGTGCGGTGATAAAGCACAAACTCGCACGCATCGATGCAGAGGTAATGTCCATGCCTAGAATGGTTTTAAAACCGGTAAAACCATTGTTGCCACCAAAGCCGGTTTCATTGCGGAAGAATAGAAGCGCTGCTGCAAAAGTCATGGCTTGAGTAATAATCGAGAAATACACGCCCTTAATTTTCGAGCGAAAAGCAAAGAAACCAAAAATAAAGGCAATGATACCCGGTACTAAAACCACAAGTGCCAATGACCAAAGGAAGTATTCCGTACCGACCCAAAACCACGGTACTTTCGTCCAACTGAGGAAGCGCATAAAGTCAGGAATGCTATCGCCTGCAGACTGGCGCATTAAGTACATCCCAAAGGCATAACCGCCAAGGGCAAAGTACAAACCATGTCCCAGACTTAAAATCCCAGCATAGCCCCAGACCAAATCCAGAGCCAATGCCACCAGAGCCAAACACATGATTTTGCCAATCAAGGTGACCCAATAAGCAGATAAATGCAGGGTTGAATCGGCAGGTAATAAATGTAGCCATGGCAATGCCAATAAGATGGCAAAGCACACGGCTATGGCGATACCGCTACGTGGTTTATCTGAAAGTAATTGTGTAATCTTCATGTGCTTACTCCACAAAACGGCCTTTGATGGCAAACAAACCTTGTGGACGTTTCTGAATAAACAAAATCACAAGCACCAAGAGAACAATTTTTGCCAGTACCGCACCAATGCCAATTTCCAAGGCTGTACCGCTAATACCCAGACCAAGCGCTGCAAGGACTGCACCCCACACCTGACCTACACCACCGACTACTACAACCAAGAAGGCATCAATAATATAGTTTTGCCCTAAATCCGGCCCGACGTTACCGACTTGTGCCAAAGCACATCCGGCTAGTCCTGCAAGACCTGAACCTAAACCAAAGGCCATCATGTCGATACGGCTTGAACGAATACCGACTGCTCGCGCCATTTGACGGTTTTGCGTCACCGCACGTACAAACAAGCCAAAACGGGTTTTATTCAGTAGGTAAACCAACAACAAAAGCACTGCAATGGTAAAGACAATAATCGCAATACGGTTATAGGGCAGCATCAAGCTTGGAGTAATCGAGATCCCGCCTGACAGCCAGGAAATGTTAGAAACTTCGACATTTTGCGCACCAAAAGTCATGCGTACCAATTGCATCAGAATCAGGCTGACACCAAAAGTGGCAAGCAAGGTTTCAAGTTGACGACCGTATAATGGACGAATCACGGTACGTTCAATCAACATACCGATCAGTCCACTCACCAAGAATGCCGCAGGAATCGCGGCGATTAAGTACCACTCGACATAGCTACCCAAATAGCTTTTAAACAGACTTTGCACCACATAAGTAGTATAGGCGCCAATCATAATGAGCTCACCATGCGCCATATTGATGACACCGAGCAAACCATAAGTAATGGCTAAACCGAGTGCTGCAAGCAGTAAAATACTCGCAGTACTCAGCCCTGAAAATAAATGCCCAGTCCATTCACTGGCTTGAATCCGGGTTTTAATACTGCTTTTCGCTTCAAGCAAAGCCGCTTTCAGCTCAGAATGGATATTCGGCTGTGTCAGCTCATTGTCGATCATCGCCAAGACATCGGGACGATTGGAGTCTTGCAAGGCTTTCGCCGCTTGAATTTTAACTAAGACATTTGCATCTTGATAATCCAGACGCGCTTTAAGCTGGGCCAAACGGGCTTTGACTTTGTTATTTTGTTCGTTCAAATACAGGGCATTGATGTGAGCAACATTCAGCTCTGCCAAGTTGCTTTCATAAATATCAATCGCTTCTAAACGCTCGGAAGCATCTTCAGATTTGAGTTTTCTTTGTGCCAAACCAAAGTTGAGCGCTTTACGCAAGGTATTCACCAAAGTCACTTGTGATAAGTCACTCGGCCAATCTGCAACGATGCCTAGACTCGGATAGCTGAGTAATTTTTCGTCCGATTCTAAAATATAGGTTTGACCATTAGCCCCACTATAAAGCTGCTCGTTTTCAACATATTCTGCAAGCTGATCTAACTGCTCAATACTGCCCGGCCATTGCTTCAGTAAAGCACGGCGCTGGGCAAAATCACCTTGCACAAATTGCTGGATTGCATCTTGTTGTATTGCTGCAGTCAATGCAGTGCTATTTGAGGATTGTTCTGCTGATACCAGTTGCACACAAATAACCTGTACAAATACCAGAAAAATAGCGGCGATATTCACGCGAATATTCATTATATTCACCCCTATTCCATTGGAAATTTTCCGTGGAGAGTAAGAAAAAAATCAGAGGACACCTGCCACGGCTGTGGCAGGCAAAAGATAGCTGTTATTTCGGAATGTACGGGCTCCAAGGCTGTGCCTGGATGGCTTGTGGCGTTTTATAGACCACATCAAACTGTCCATCGCCACGAATCTGACCAATCATGACTGGCTTGTGTAAGTGGTGATTCGTCGCATCCATTTTTAAGGTATAGCCGGATGGGGCTTTGAATTCCTGACCTGCCATCGCTTCACGGACTTTATCGACCTCTGTAGAACCTGCTTTTTCAACGGCTTGCTTCCACATGTTAATCCCGACATAAGTTGCTTCCATTGGGTCATTGGTCACGAGCTTGTCTGCATTCGGCAGTTTGAATTCCACTGCATACTGCTTCATTTTGTTGGTAAATTCTGTATTGACCGGATTCTTCACTGACATGAAATAGTTCCATGACGCCAAATGACCGACCAATGGCTTGGTGTCAATACCACGCAGTTCTTCTTCACCCACCGAGAACGCCATGACGGGAATATCAGAGGCTTTAATGCCCTGATTACCCAATTCACGATAGAACGGCACATTCGAGTCGCCATTGATGGTCGAGATCACCGCAGTCTTTTTACCAGCTGCGAATTTTTTCACATTGCCGACAATGGTTTGATAGTTGCTATGACCAAATGGCGTGTACTCTTCCATGATGTCCGCATCAGCCACGCCTTTAGACTTTAAAAAAGCACGTAAAATCTGGTTGGTGGTACGTGGATACACATAGTCTGTACCGAGCAGAACAAAACGCTCCGCTTTACCACCCTCTTCGCTCATCAAGTATTCCACCGCAGGAATGGCTTGCTGGTTAGGCGCAGCACCGGTATAAAAAATATTTTTGGATTGTTCCTGGCCTTCGTACTGTACGGGATAGAACAATAAGCCATTCAGCTCTTCAACCACTGGTAAGACAGATTTACGTGACACCGACGTCCATGCACCGAAAATTACCGCGACTTTGTCTTGGGTAATCAGCTGACGTGCTTGCTCTGCAAACAGTGGCCAGTCAGATGCTGGATCGACCACCACAGGTTCCAGTTTTTTACCCAGTACCCCACCATTATCATTGATTTCCTTAATCGCCATTAAGGCCGTATCTTTCAGTGAGGTCTCAGAAATTGCCATCGTGCCTGACAATGAATGCAGGATCCCGACTTTAATCGTGTCGCCGCTGTCTGCGACTTTGCTTTCTGCGCCCGGGGCTTCTGCTTTTTCAGCAGATTTTGAACACCCCGTTAATGCAACAGCCCCTGCCATGGTTGCGGCTAAAATACTTTTTGAAAATAAATTGCGTTGGAACATCAGATTTTTCTCCAAACTTTATAATGGTGCATTTTTCATGCTTGTCTTGTTGTACATCTGGATGGAGTGATTCAATTTCTGTGCCAAGGCTTCAAAAAATAAAAAAATTCACTTTAACTGATCTCATTATTTGTACTATGAATCATGTATTTAGTCATACTAAAAAGACTTAAAGCCCTATTGCAATGTAGAACTCAGACTCAACTTTAAATAAGTTGCATAAAGACCAATCAAAATATGCCAAAACTAAGATAGAAGATGATGTACAAATAAAGTGCAGCACCTTGAATATTTTTTGCACTGTTTTAAAACAAAAAATCCCGCGCTTGCGGGATTTTTTACTGCTTAAATTCGATAGTTTAAACCACCAAATCTGCCAGATTACCTTTTTGCTCCAACCAGTCTTTGCGGTCACTGGCACGCTTTTTCGCCAAAAGTTTATCCAGTAACCCTGCGGTATGATGAGCATCATCCAGATCCAGTTGCACCAGACGGCGCGTGTTTGGATCAAGTGTGGTTTCACGTAACTGGCTGGCATTCATCTCGCCCAGCCCCTTGAATCGGGTAATTTGCGGATTCTTGGTTTTGCATTTTTTCAGGATGCTATTCAGCTCATCTTCATCCAAAGCGTAGTGCACATCTTTATTGTCATCGATTCGGAATAATGGTGGCATCGCTACAAATAAATGCCCTTCTTCCACCAGAGTCGGAAAATGCTTTACAAACAGTGCACACAGCAAAGTGGCAATATGCAGACCATCCGAGTCGGCATCGGCCAGAATACAGATCTTGCCATAGCGCAGCTCAGACAGGTCATCTGAACCCGGATCCACGCCAATGGCTATCGCGATGTTGTGTACTTCCTGAGACGCTAGTACTTCATCAGAAGAGACTTCCCAGGTATTCAGGATCTTGCCACGAATTGGCATGATTGCTTGGAAATTCTTGTCACGCGCCTGCTTGGCCGAACCACCGGCAGAATCCCCTTCCACAATAAATAATTCAGATTGATCGAGATCATGGCCTACACAATCCGACAGTTTCCCCGGCAAAGTTGGACCCGCAACAATTTTCTTACGCTCAACTTTTTTCGCAGCTTTTAAACGGCGACCGGCTTTAGAAATGGCCATTTCTGCCAGTTGCATGGCGATGTCAGAATTCTGGTTCAACCACAGTGCAAAGGCATCTTTGGCAATATTCTGCACAATCCCTGCTGCTTCACGGCTCGACAGACGTTCTTTGGTCTGACCCGAGAACTGCGGCTCCTGGAATTTCAGCGACAGGATATAGTTGACGCCATCCCAGACATCTTCGGCAGAGAGTTTCATATTCCGCGGCAGCAAATTACGCAGTTCACAGAACTCGCGCATCGCATCGGTGACACCTGAACGCAGACCATTCACATGGGTTCCACCTTGTGCGGTTGGAATCAGGTTGACATAAGATTCCTGGACGCTTTCACCACCTTCAACATTCCAGCAAATCGCAAATTCTGCGCTGGCGCGCTCTGCGTCACCTGTGGCGACAAAAGCCGGTGCCGGAATAATTTCACGGTCTTCCAGCTCATCCATTAAATAGTCGACTAGACCATTTTCAAATTGCCAGGTGATTTTTTCATCATTGATCTGATCAACATAGTTGATCTGTAAGCCCGCCGCCAAAACAGCTTTGGCTTTGAGATTATGTTTTAAAGCTTTGAGGGCAAATTTTGGCGAATCAAAATATTTGGCTTCAGGCCAAAATTGTACTGTAGTTCCTGATACCCGTTTCGGTGCCTTACCTGCCAGTACTTCAAGCGGTGCAACCGGTTCGCCATTTTCAAAGGCCATTTTATACAGATTGCCCTGGCGCTGAACTTCAACCTCTACTCGGGTCGAAAGCGCATTGACCACCGAAATCCCGACGCCATGCAAACCACCGGAAAACTGGTAGTTATCGGTGCTGAACTTACCGCCGGCATGCAGTTTAGTCATGATAATTTCAATACCGCTCTGGCCATATTCAGGGTGAATATCCACCGGCATACCACGGCCATTGTCTTCGACTGATAAAGAACCATCTTTATAGACCGTGACGGTAATCTTGTTGGCATGTCCTGCCAGTGCCTCATCGACAGCATTATCAATCACTTCCTGTGCCAAATGGTTGGGACGAGAAGTATCGGTATACATACCCGGACGACGACGGACCGGATCCAGACCAGATAAAACTTCAAGAGATTGAGCCGTATATTGAGACACGTTATTCGGTTTCCTTTTTTATGCAGTCCAATAAAAACTGTAAGACGAACGGAATTTTTTCCGCAAAATCCTCCATCCCGTGACTGCCATGCGCTTCAGTCATCAGTATTGCAGGGGGATGCGCAGCACTATAATAACGATGTGCTTCACGATAATCCAAAACTTCATCGCCTTGTTGCAGCAGAACCAGTATTTTGTCTGCATCTTGTGCAACAGGCAGGGCCAATTGCTGGAGTTGTACCAGATCTGCTTCATCCAGACACCATTTCGGATGAACCTGATAAGGCAGTTGCTCATCAAATAGTTCACGAAACAGTTGCCATGGTCGCATTGCCGGATTGATCAGTACAGCAGGCACAGCATGCTGTGCGACCAGATGTGTCGCATAAAATCCGCCGAGACTGCTGCCCAGTAACGCCACATCATGCATCGATTCAATCAGGCCAGAAACATACGCAATGGCAGCGTTCGGTGACATGTTTAAATCGGGTAAATGTACCTGAATTTCAGGATACTTTGCACAGTAATGTTGCAGCAATTTCCCCTTGATCGAGTTCGAATTACTCTTAAAACCATGCAAATAAATGATATTCATGAACTACCAACAAAAAACCCATCAATCATCAAAATTTAATTTAAATAATGTGAAGTACACTACGTTATAAGACCAGTTAATTGCTTAAATTGTCTGACAAAAAAGCCCAAAATCTTTTCTCATTCTCGTTATTTTAAGCTGAGGCCCTCAAAATCCGGAAACTCAACAAGAAAAAGAATTTATACCGCGAAGTTCTTTAAAAAGAAAGATGGCACCACATGCGGCTCATTGAAAGGACAGGATCAGATGCCAAGTTTGACACCGTTACATGAAACCTATTGTCGATGGGACCGAACCCCGCCGAGTCAGGCCGATGTACTGGAAGGTCTGGCGCAGCTGGTGACGATGCGCTTTAACGATGTGATCCAGGAGCTGATCAAGAGTATTCAACGCAAAATTTTAATGAGTATTTTCGGTTTAAGTGAAAATAATTCTGAAAAAATTCAGAATATTCCGTCGATTGTGCGGCTCTATCAAATGTCTTATGACATGCTGTTTCATTACGGCAATACCCTGATTGCCCCTGCTTTGCGCCAGATTATTGAACGCTTTCCTAAACTGCATAATAAACCGCTGACACCTTCCTTGCATTTTCTGGTCAGTGTCTTAAATGGCATTATCGGGGATTATCTGCTGAAATATCAAAACCCTCTAGCCCTGCCGATGGTGATCTATGACCATTATGGCTCGCTGCAAAAAGGTGAGCTAAGCGGTCGTATTACTTTGTTTGTACATGGCTTATGCATGAACCATTTAGACTGGTCAAATCGCAAATATGAAGGCATTGGGGCAAAATTACTGGCGCAGCGCGACCGCAATACCATGCTCTACCTGAATTACAATACTGGACGCCGGATTTCTGCCAATGGTCGCAGTCTGGCGAATACCTTACAGGATCTGGTTGTTCGCAATCCTAGAATTACCAGTATTGACCTGATCGGCCATAGCATGGGTGGACTGGTGTCACGCAGCGCACTGTTCTATGGCAAGCAGAATGTGTATAGCTGGGTCAACATGGTGGAGAATCTGGTCTGTCTGGGTTCACCGCATCATGGTGCGGTACTGGAACGTTTTGGTTTTAGCTTGCAGGACAAACTCGGACATTTTCCACTGATCCGGTTGCTTGGCCATCTGGTCAATATTCGCAGTAACGGTATTCTGGATTTACGCCATGGCAGCGTCCGGGATGATGACTGGGAGCATAATCCGCTACGGATCGGCTTTATGGATGATCACCGTAAACCTGCCCCGATTCCCTCTCATATCGACACCTATCTGGTCGCCGGCACCATCGAGTTTGAAAACCGCAAGAACAAGACCCTGCATGTGATTGGTGATTATCTGGTGAGTATTAAAAGTGCTTTGGGCGAGCATCCCAATCCGCGTTTCCAGCTCAAAGTCCCGGATGCACACAAGGCGATTTTTTATGGCCTGAACCATTTTGAAATTCAATATCATCCACTGGTGGCGGAACAGGTGGCGCGCTGGTTCTATCCAAGTGTAGAAGATGAGGCCTTTGATCAGATTCGTGAATATATGACGGATCTGGACAGTCTGGAAGGTATTGCCCTGACTTAACTCTCCGTACATTAAAAAGCCCTCCATTGAGGGCTTTTTAATAGGAACTTGATTAGTATTTATCTCTGAGTCGTTTCACTGGTGCGGTTTTATATTTACGCAGCAGTTGCCATAGACTGACCAGCAATAAAATACTGAAGAAGATCAGCGACCAGACCGGTAAAGACTGCCCCAGAAAAGCCCAGTCAATGGTGGCACACTCACCAGAACCATTCAGTACCTGTTGCAGTACAGACTGCATCGGCAGGGTTTCCAGCCAGTATTCCAGACCGGGACCACAGCTCGGCACCTGATCCGGTGGCAGGTTCTGTAGCCAGACATGACGCGCAGCCACACCCACAGACCACAAAATACTAAGCGAACCCAGCAAAGCATATAGCCGCTTCATGAGATTGGATGCAGGATTATGCAGGAATGCGATCAGTGAGATGATCCCGAGTCCGATTAATCCGACACGCTGAAACACACAGAGCGGACAAGGCGCCAGACCTTGTACATGCTCAAGATATAAGGCAAATGCCATGCCGATGACAGCAGCCAGAAACAACATACCACTCACGAAGCGATAACCCCATTGCATGGTGAATCCTCTTATTTTTTTATCGATATTGGGCTAAATAATCAGCAAAACTGACGCTGCTATCTTGCTCGAGTTGCTGTTGCTGCTGCAATGACTTTTGTGACATTTCTTCAAAATAAGCCAGGGTTTCCGGGCTGAGCTGATGTTCTTCATAGACACTGCTATGCTGTTGGGCCAGATGTTGGCCAAAATGCCACATACCGCCCTGCTCACGTGTATCCCCGACCACCAGAGCAGACAAGGTGGCATCGACTTCATCGACCCGGATCATCATGGTTTTTAAAGCATCAGTATATAGAGTACTGTCGTAGGCTGAATTTAACAGCTTGGCCAGGGGATGCATACGCTGCAAATGCATGGCACACCAATCTTCAATCGGATAAGACTGGCCATTTTCCATAATTGCCGCATTTGGCGCACGGCCGCGGTTCACTACTTCAGCCTGATTCTGTTCAATAATATCCTGTTCATTGCTGAGGAGCGCCGGACTGTCCTGCAATAAACAGTACAAGGCTACGACTTCGAGGAAGCCGGCCGTATCTTCATTAATGCCAATCGGGCTGTATGGATTGACATCGACTGCACGCAGCTCGACATAGGCAATCCCACGATTTTCCAGTGCCTGTGACGGCGTTTCACCTGCAAGCGGTACCTGTTTCGGGCGCACTAAGCTGTAATATTCATTTTCGATTTGCAGCACATGATCATTGATCTGGATCGGCTGGCCATTGGCATCATCTAATCCCAAACGACTAAACGGTTTATAGGGCGTTTTGACCGCTTTTTGCAGTCCGTCCAGATAGTCCTGCAAATTATTGTAGTGAATACCGAGCTGTTTCTGTGCAGAGTTTTGATAACCAAAACGTCCCATACGTAGCGCAGTCGCATAAGGCGAATACAAGGTGCCTTTGACCAATGGCAGCAAGAAATGATCACGGCCAGTCATAAAGCACTGGCAGACCGCCGGACTGGCCCCGATCAGGAACATCACCAGTGGGGTCAGACGAATAAAGTTACGGATCAGGCCCATATAGCGATGACTGCGATAATCCTGCAAGCTCAATGCTTGCAGCGCCTCGTCCTGTTCCTGCTGTTGCAAGGCCTCGAACAGATGATCCGGGAAAGACAGGTTGTAATGCACACCTGAAATCGTCTGCATACGGCGGCCATAACGCACACCTAGACCATGACGATACAAGGTTTTAAATAAACCGATATTCGAGCTGCCATACTGTGCCAGCGGAATACTGTCATCGCGGCTGTCCAGCATACACGGCATCGACAAAGGCCAGAGCTTTTCATCATTTTCCAGATGGCGATGTACAATTGCATGAATATCGCTGAGATAGTCCAGCGCCTTTTTAATACTGTCTTGTGGCGGAGTAATAAACTCCATCAATGCTTCAGAATAGTCCGTGGTGATATGTGGATGAGTCAAGGCTGAACCCAAGGCACGAGGATGCGCTGCCTGTGACAGGAAACCATCACTTTGCATACGTAAGCTTTCACGCTCGATACCACGCAGCATGCCTTTGATGAGTGACGACTCGACCCAGGTCGGTAACACATTTTGGGAAGTCGATTCAGGTTGACTCATTACAATCTCGCTTAAGGGGGCTAAATTATTAAATTAAAATCATCGGTTTAATCAGTATAACGTGATTTCGTGCCGGCACATGACAGGCTGCCTAGTTTTCAGGCAAACTATTGATTTTTAATTTGGCAAATTTTTAACACAAACTTCCTCTATAAGACATGGAAAATTTGTGATTTTATTAACAAATAGATGCTAATGAATTGTAAATATTATGAATTATCAAGATATTTTAGACTTCTGGTTTCATGCGGACAGCCAGCCCTTATGGTTTAGCCAAAGTCATGAATTCGACCAAAGTATTGCGCAGCAGTTCATGAGCACCCATCAGCAGGCAGCCCGGGCTGAACTTTGGGGCTGGCGTAAAACAGCAGAAGGTCGGCTGGCCGAAATTATTGTGCTAGATCAATTTTCACGAAATTTATTCCGTGATTCTCCCCAAGCTTTTGCCCAAGACAGTCTGGCACTGGCCTTGGCTCAGGAAACCATCAGCCTGAATCTAGATCAACAGCTCAGTCCGGAACAGCGTGCCTTTCTGTATATGCCATTTATGCACAGCGAATCCAAACTGATTCATGAATTCGCGTTAAAATTATTTCAGCGTCTGGGCAATCCGACCAATTTGGAATTCGAGAAAAAGCACAAAGTTATTATTGACCGCTTTGGACGTTACCCGCACCGGAACCAGATTCTGGGTCGTGACTCGACCGATGAAGAACTTACTTTCCTGACCCAGCCCGATAGCAGTTTTTAAGATTTTTTAAGACCGGCTGTCTGGACTGGATCATTGCATCAGGAGATCGAACATGAAAAACATGCTACTGGGATTGAGTATGATTGCTGCCATCAGCCTGACCGGCTGTGCAACCACACCTTCAAAGCCCTTAACATTTGATCAGTTAGGTCGCTACAGTACCACTCCTCTTAACAGTAACACTTACCGTATCAGCTTTCAGGCCCGCCCTAACATGAGTTTTGGCACCGCTGAGGAAATTACTCTGGTCAAAGCCGCCCAGACCACCGTACAAAATGGCTTTCAGTTCTTCAGAGTACTGAATGATCCAAGTAACCGCACCCAGCAACCTCCACGTCAGGCCATCGTCTATCCGGCGCCAAGCTATTATCCTTATGGGTATTACCGCCGATATCCAGGGTTTTGGCCAGACCCGTTCTATGACCGTCCTTATACCGTGACCCTCGATCCTGCACAGGTAGCCTATACCATTGAATGCTTCAAGGCCAATCAGGCACCTCAGGATGCTTTTGATGCCCGCTTGATTTTACAGTCACTTGGGGCTAAATATGGTTTAAGTCCATCCGGTGCAGTGCTGCAACCGCAACCGGCCAATCCCTCCTGACAGGATGATCTATGCAGACAGAGCGTATCTCCCCGAGCTTACAACGCAGTAAACGTTTCGCGACCATCGCCCTGGTGGTCGCCGTACTGATCTGGTTGGCATTGATGGTTGCAGCCAAACTGCTACCCGAATATGTCTGGCTCATTCATATTCTGATGCTCTCGGCAGAAGCGGGTGTGGTCGGTGGTCTGGCGGACTGGTATGCGATTACCGTACTGTTTCGTAACCCTTTTGGCAGATTGCCCATTCCCAAGTTTTTACGTGACCATACCGAAATCATTCCACGTAACAAGGCCCGTATTGCAGAGTCGATGGGCCGTTTTGTGCAGGAAAATTTTCTTTCTCCGCAAATTGTACAGCGCAGTCTGGACAGTATCGACCTGAGTCTGGCTGCAGGACGCTGGCTGGCTAATCCACAAAACAATGCCCAAGTGACTCAGGTCATTCAGCAGACGGTGCCTAAAATCTTTGAATTTGTGGGACAGGAACAGATTGCCGGATTTATCCAGAGCAACAGCGTGCAATGGGTCAAAAATACCCAGATCAATACCCTGGCCAGCGAAATGCTGCATGCCGTTCTGGACAATGATTTCCATCAGGATGTACTACAGCGCGGACTGGATGTGGTGCATGCCTGGATGACCTCACATCCTGAACAAACCCGCGAGCTGACCCGTAACCTGTTTAAGGAAATGGGTGTGTGGAAACTGGCCAAAGGCGCCAGCTGGATCGGGATTGACGTGCAGCAACGCAGTATTGATTCCGTGATCGGGCGGGTTGAAGCCATGTTGGCCGATCCAGATCATCCATGGCGACTTAAAATTGAGAACATGGGACATAGCTGGATGTTGCAGCTGGCGGATAATGACAGTGAAGCCAGCCAGCGTCTGAATGAAACCAAAGATGCCTTACTGGATAGTCCACAAGTGCTGAATTTTATCAGCGGTGCGGTGGTGATTTTATGTGATGCGATCAAGGCAGACTTGCAAAAACCGGATTCGGGTATTGCGGAAAATCTCAGAATTGCCATTCAACAGGTCGGAGAAAATATCATTTCGAATGCCTCGGTACGTGAGCTGCTGAATAAACGTCTGAGCTCTATCGCGGTTGACCTGAGTGACCAGTACAGTGAAAAAGTGATTCGCTTTATCAGCGAGCGCATTCACGAATGGGATTCAAGCGAGATGATCGACAAGATTGAAAATGAAGTCGGCGGTGACCTGCATATGATCCGGGTCAATGGTGTCGTGGTCGGTGCCTGTATCGGTCTGGTGCTCGGGATTATCCGGGCGGCGGTAGAGCATTTAATTTAAAGCTGATGAAGCTATTTCCTCTTACAGCCCAGCTTTTAAATCGTCAGAGAGCTGCCCCCACCCGATTAAATTTAAAAATGATCACTTGGGTGGCTGAGGTCCGGACATATCGACCAATAGCCCAGTGAATTTGCGTACGAACGGCAATAAGGTCACCACAATCGGAAAAGCAATCGCCCAGGAAATCATCCAGTTATGAAACCAGAGTGCCATAAATCCATCAATCCAACCAAGATTGCGCAGCATATTGATCATGGAAATGATGCCACTCATCAGGCAGGACAGGATAAAAGGCACAATAATCAATGCCCATTTTGCAGGGAGTTTAGGAATATGACCGATAATGGTCGGACGTTGTGATGCAGCCACGACATGCTCTTTTTACTGTTTTCAGATGACTAATATAAGCCAAATTCTGTACAGTGAAGCATTGTTTTTTTCATCTGAAATGTTGAGCTAAAAACTGGTTTTATTTTCACGGGATTAATCCGTTGATTTTCCCTTTCTTTAGTCAAAAACTTCTAACGAAGTGATCCTCTACTTTTTATTCCCTAGAAATGCTTTTACCTAAACAGCCTGAAATTTGCTATATTTGCTGTTTTTCTGCGATCTCTATTTTCGACTGATTATGAATACGGCAATACAAGCAGCTCTCGATCATGCAGTGCACACTTTACAGGCACAAGGCGTACTCCCATCTGACTGGAACAATACAAGTAATTTGACGCGTACCAAAGACCGAAGCCATGGTGACTTTGCGTCGAATATTGCCATGATCGCGTCGAAAGCTGCGGGTATGAAGCCACGTGATTTAGCGGAAAAAATTCTTGCTGCCCTGCCTGAAGTGGCGGATATCAGCAAGGCAGAAATTGCCGGTCCTGGTTTTATTAACTTCTTCCTGAATGCCGACCAGCGCTTTGCAGTCCTCGATCAGATTCAGGCACAACAGGCGACTTATGGTCGTACCCAGGTCAATGCGGATAAACGCATTCAGGTTGAATTCGTGTCTGCCAACCCGACCTCTAGCCTGCACGTAGGTCATGGTCGTGGCGCCGCTTATGGTATGACGGTTGCGAACTTGCTTGAAGCGACTGGTGCCAAAGTCGACCGCGAATACTATGTCAATGATGCTGGCCGTCAAATGGACATTCTGGCGACTTCGACTTATCTGCGCTACTTAGAGTTAACGGGTCAGGAACTGGTATTCCCAAAAAATGCCTACCAAGGCGACTACGTAAAAGAAATCGCACAAAGCATTATTGACCAGGATGGCGATGCTTATGTCCGTCCTGTGGCTGACGTGTATAAAGACGTGCCTGAAGATGTACAGTTTGCAGCTGAGTTAGATGCAGATGGTAATAAAGTCGTATTGTCTGGCGATAAAGAAAAACACATCGATGGTTTGATCTTTAACTCACAAGGGTTAATTGGCACAGGCTACCGCGTATTCTTGCAAGCCGCGCTTAAAGCGATTCTGGATGATATTAAAGATGACCTGGGCGAGTTTGGTGTAACCTTCAATCAATGGTTCAGCGAAGAATCATTGACAGACAAAATTGAAGAAGCCTTACAGACCTTAGATCAGCGTGGTTTCCTGTATGAACTGGATGGCAACATCTGGTTTAAATCCACTGCATTCGGCGATGAAAAAGACCGTGTGGTGAAACGCCGTAATGGCCAGACCACTTACTTCGCGTCTGACATCGCTTACCACCTGAACAAGTTACAGCGTGGCTATACCGATATTATTGATATCTGGGGTTCAGATCACCACGGTTATATCGCACGTGTAAAAGCGGCCATTGATGCGCTAGGCTATGACTCGAAGAAATTAACGGTTCTTCTGGTTCAGTTCGTAAGTCTTTGGCGTGGCGGCGAAATGGTACAAATGTCATCCCGTTCAGGCCAGTTTGTGACCTTGCGTGATCTGCGTAAAGAAGTCGGCAATGATGCTGCACGTTTTTACTACGTAATGCGTAAGTCTGAACAGCACATTGATTTTGACCTGGATCTTGCTGTGTCACAAAGCAAGGACAACGCCGTGTATTACATCCAGTATGCACATGCCCGTATCTGTCGTATGTTAGAAAAAGCAGCTTCTACCAATGTCAACTTTGATGCTATAGCAGCACGTAATTTGGCGGCCAAGCTTGAACTTGATGCTGAAACTGAAATCCTGGCCAAGCTGGCTGCCTACCCAGAAATTCTGGTACGTGCTGCAAACAGCTATGAGCCGCATCAAATCGGTAACTACCTAAAAGAACTGGCAGCATTATTCCACGGCTGGTACAACGACAATAAAGTACTCGGTGATGATGCTGAATTGACCCAAGCACGCTTATTGTTATCAGTGAACGTGCGTCAGGTACTGCGTAACGGTCTGGAACTGCTTGGCGTATCAGCTCCTGAGAGCATGTAAGCAAAACACTGTTTTGCATGCTCGCAAGACGAGAGCTATGCTCGAAGTGAGCATGCAAACAACTTGGCATGTTTAGAGTTTAGCTTGAGAACATGCCACGTATTGCCATTTATCTTCTGAGCAGACATTTTGTAACTTTAGCTATGTGCTTGAAGATACAGATAAATTAAAATTCTGTGTGATTTGTGATCTAGAGGATGACTTTTGTATCCTGATCACATAGGATGAAGTGATAGTAAGGGCATAACTGCTGTTATGCCTTTTCTATATGTCCCGATTAATAAGAGGAAATTCCCAAGTGTTTGGAAAAACGCAACGCGGTGTATCTGAAAGACCGAATAAGCCTAAAAAGCCACTTATTCCAACCTGGCTCGGCACACTCGTGATCATTTTAATCGTGTTAAGTTTTTTGATGGCACTGATGCTCTGGAAGCCATGGGAACCGGTCAAACCGAAAACTCAAACAAGTGCTGAATCTGTCCAAGAAGAAGATACCAATAAAGATTACCGTTTTTATGACCTGTTACCACAGCAACAAGTGACGCCTATTCCTGAACAGGCCGTCCCTGAAAACAAAAATCAGGATACGGTAGTAATTGTAGAAGCGCCTCGACCTGAAGTAGCTCCACCTGAGGCGACCACAACTGAGCCTGGTTTAGAAGCCAGTGAAGCGCCTGTTGCCGCTCCGGCCAGTTATATTCTGCAAGTCCGCAGCTTTGATGACCCGGATCAGGCCGATGCCCGCCGTGCCGAAATTATTCTCAATGGTTTATCTGCCGATGTGGTACGCAGTGTAGAAAATGGCAAAGTCTGGTATCGCGTGGTTTCAGGCCCTTATGATTCTGCAGAAGCTGCAATTATCGCACAGCAAACCTTGCAGAATAGCGGGATCGATTCCATCGTCGTGAAACGGTAAATTTCTAGAAATAAAAAAAGCGCCTGATGGCGCTTTTTTTTGAACCTCTCCCTTGCGCAGCAGTGCTGCTCATGTCCTATAAGGAGAGGAAATCCCCCTTTTTCAAAAGGGGGACTGAGGGGGATTTTTATTTATTCTAAACGAGAAAATATTTAATTCCTCCAACCTCCCTTTAATAAAGGGAGGCTAAAATCTTTAAACTGTATGCCCCAGCGCTTCACCCATATTCACCAAAGAATTGGCCTTGAATGCGGCATCCCACTGCATTTTATTTTCTTCAAATAAAATCACTGCAGTTGAACCGAGGTAGAAACGCCCCAGCTCCGCCCCTTTTTCCAGGAACAGGTCATGCTGATTGAGTTCGATCCGGCCTGAAGGCTTCACTTTGCCGGTTGCCACGGTTTCAATACCCGCCACAATCATCGCACCGACCAATACCACCGCCATACGGCCGATTTCAGTATCAAACAGACAGACCATACGTTCATTGCGTGCAAACAGGCCCGGAATATTTTCTGCGGTCACCTGATTGACCGAGAACAGCTCGCCCGGTACATATAACGTTTCAGTCAAGGTGCCAGCAAATGGCATATGCACCCGATGATAATCACGTGGCGACAAATATACGGTCGCGAATTCACCATTTTTGAATGGCTCGGCCAGTTGCGGATCAGCAATCAGGGCTTCAACGGTAAATTTCTGGCCTTTGGCCTGAAACACATCGCCATTTTCAATTTTACCCAGCTGGGAAATCGCACCATCTGCAGGCGAAACAATGCTCGTAGCATCTGGATCAACCGCACGGATACCTTCTTTTAGGGCACGCGTAAAAAATTCATTAAATGACTTGAATTTCAGGGCATTGGCCTGTTCAGCAATCGACATATCAATGCCATACTGCGCCTTAAAGGCAGTAATTGCAGCAGTTTTGATAATCGGGTTTTCGCTGGCGGCAATTTTACCCACCACCCGAGACAAGCGATGTTGCGGTACTAATCGTTGAGCTTTAATAAAAAACTGTTGTTTTAAACGTGACGTGATGCTCAAGATGGCAGCTCCCCTGTAGCGATTGGACTATCGAGGCAGTTGCCCCATTCACTCCACGCACCATCATAGGCTCGAATTTTCCAGCCCAGTAAACGACCCAGAATATAGGCCAAACCTGAGCGGTGATGGGACTGGCAGTACACCACAACGGGTTGATTCAAATCAAAGCCCAGTTGTTCCAGACGCTGCTGAGTACGTGGTAAAGGCTGTAATTTTAAATGATTTTCGCGATTAAGGGCAGTACTCCATTCAAAATGACGTGCTCCCGGAATGTGACCGCCGCGTCGAGCCGCTAAACGTAGGCCAGTATATTCATCTTGCGTGCGGCAATCCCAAATTTGAACCTGTTGATTTTCAACCTGTTGGCGCAGTTCATCATAGCCAATCTGAAAATTCGCCTGATGCTCGAGATTAACCTGCAATACGTTCTTCACTGGTGCAAACTGCTCCTGACTGGAAGAAGTCGGCAAACCAGCACCGAGCCAGGCATGAATCCCGCCATTCAACAGACTGGTATTTTCAAAACCCAGACAATGTAGGTTCCAGAGCAAACGCCCTGCCCATGCCCCGCCCTCATCATCATAAGCCACCACATGATGCTCAGGAGAAATATTCAGATAATCAATGAGAGCCTGCAAGCCTTCGGTATCCGGTAACAGTCCCATCGCCGTTTCTTCCTGACGCACCAGAAGTTTAGGCTTTAAATGCAAGGCATGCGGAATATGCAGCTGCTCATACACAGAGGCACGGCTCAGGTCGACAATACGAAGTTTTTCATGGCCCAAATAGGGAACTAAATCTTCTGCCTCAATCAGCAGGCCAAAATTAAAAGCTGCAGCGGTCATCGTTATCATGGCTATTATTGGTCAAATCCTGTTGATCTTAGCACAGCTGGTTTTTAGACTTATGCGCTTTCTTTGCAGATGATTAGCAAGATTTTAGCTAAACCCTAGTCTTAAATACTCTTGCATAAAAAAACCGCATCTGCATAGATACGGTTCTTTAAAATTATGAATTGTTCAAACTGACTTAGGCAGGTTCATTGATCTCAAAAACCTGACGCAAATAGGCCAAGAACGTATCATTATCGGTCATGGTTTTGCCCGGACTATCCGAGATTTTGGCTACTGACTGACGGTTACATTCCACCAGTTTCAGCACAATATTGAGTGGGGTTTGCCCCATATCATTGGTCAGATTGGTGCCAATGCCGAAACTGACCTGAAAACGGTCTTTAAAGTACTGATGCAATTTCCAGGCTTTTTCCAGATTCAGGCCATCACTAAAAGTCAGCATCTTGGTTTTGCTGTCTATTTTCAGCTTTTTATAATGCGCATAGGCCTTGTCACCCCATTCATAAGGGTCGCCACTATCATGACGCAAGCCATCAAACAGCTTGGCAAAGTACAGATCAAAGTCGCGCAGGAATGCATCCATCCCCACCACATCGGTCAAGGCAATACCCAAGTCACCACGATATTCCTGTACCCAGCTTTCCAGTGCAGATTTCTGGAAATTACGTAAACGTACGTCCAGCGCCTGAAAAGCTTGCAGGAATTCATGCGCCATGGTACCAATCGGGGTAATGCCCAGCTCTTTGGCTAACAGTACATTACTGGTCCCACGGAACACATGCGGTGCGGCTTTGTGAAATTCTTCGACCACATGCTTTTGCCAATCGAAACTGTAACGGCGACGCGTACCAAAATCTGACACCAAGAATGGTGGATCATTGGGGTTTTGCGCAGCATCATACTGTTTTAATAGCTCGATTTTGGCTTTTAAACGGTGTTCGCCTTCAGCCAACACTTCAGGCGTGCGAATGCGGCTGAAATACAGTTCATTGACAATCGCCAGTACGAAGATCTCGAACATCATCGCCTGAACCATCGGGCCTTCCACCACAATATCCAGACGGCCTTGACTGTCGATACTGGCCTTGATGAAACGGCGCTTGAGCTGGAACAGTTCCAGATAATCCACAAAATCGCTTTTGATAAAACGTAAGCTTCTTAAATATTGCAGTTCATCTTCTTTGAATTTTAGCTGACACAGCAGGTCCAGTTGATGATTCAGGTCATCCAGAATATCCGTCAGTGGATAGACTGTATCTTCCAGATTACGACAACGGAAATGGTAGACACTATGCGTTTGCGGAAACTTGTGTAAGACCACTTGTAACATAGTGAATTTGTACAAGTCAGTATCTAACAGAGAATGGATAATTGGAGCCATAACTAAGGGAATATCGCTGTGCTTATCTCTGCATTAAAGCATAAAAAGTCATGCAATAATGCAGGATTTACGTACAGCTGGCTGTATTTGCGACAAAAGTATCAGAAGCATAACCCGGTTTAT
Source organism: Acinetobacter lwoffii (assembly GCF_024129685.1). Lineage (GTDB taxonomy): Bacteria > Pseudomonadota > Gammaproteobacteria > Pseudomonadales > Moraxellaceae > Acinetobacter > Acinetobacter lwoffii_X. The sequence goes on from NZ_JAMXXL010000018.1 coordinate 22,507, forward strand.
TTCTGGGTGTTGGTCTGAGCTTTTTCCTGTTCCTGAATCAGTTTCTGTAGCTGTTTTTCCTGGCCAATGACCTTGGCAAATTCGGCTGTGGTCTTTTGTCCGGTTTTTTGCGCCTGGACATCACAGTCCACCTGACGCAACTGCTTGGCAATCGCAAATTCCATCTTGAATAAAGCCCCCATCAAGGCCGTATTGCCTCGATTGTCTCGAGCACAGCGGTCGGCACCATGTTTAAGCAAGCTGGCGACAATATCCTGATGACCATAATAAGTCGCCATCATCAGTGGTGTATAACCGTCTTTATTGCGTACATCGACCGGAAAGCCATGTTTTAAAAATTCGTTGATAACTTCGCTATTGCCAATTTTGGCAGCAGCAAAGAATAGGTCGACCAATTCCTGTTGTGAGTTCATCTGAACATGGTTCACAGTTTTAGCGGGGGAGATCTCCTTCGCGACAGTCACGTTTGCGAATGCGGAACCTATCGTGAGAATACTGGCTAAAAACACAGATGACATAACTTTCATGATGAACTCCAGCAGAAATCGAAGGGAAATTTAAGTCCTGAAAAACTGAATTATCCTGAGATGAGATGAAAAACGGAGTGCCTGTAAAACTCCCCCTAGGGTGCAGGAAAGGTTTGGAGTATTACAGGACTTTTTGGAGGTGATGCGCTATGCCCTAGTCACCAATTCCTCAAGACCAATCGGGATTAGTCTTTTAATTTTGCAGCTTTGGCTTTAACAGTCGCTAGGTTCCCATTGACCGCTTTGGTCATACGGGTACCGTAGTCCGCATCTGCCTTGTAGAAGTAAGACAACATGATGTGCTTGGTTTCTGAATCTTTCACTGCACCTAAGTCAGCAGTAAGGTTCATGATCAGGTCATCTTTCTCTTTGGCCGTGTATGAACGATACAGCTCACCTGCCTGTTTGAAGTTCTGCTCTTTCACGCCAATTTGCTGTACATGACCAGATAATGGAGTTTGAACCGCACGTGCTTTTTCAGTTGCAGCTTTTGGCTCTTTACGGCTTGGCTCATAGTTCACATCCGAGTCATGCTCAGAGATATTCATGTAGCCATCTTGGTTATTGTTGTTCACATTTACCACTGGACGGTTCACCGGAATTTGCTGGTGGTTGGCGCCTAAACGGTACATTTGCGTATCTGAGTAAGAGAAGATACGGCCTTGTAACAGACGGTCTTCTGATGGCTCGATGCCTGGTACCAGGTTACCTGGCGCAAATGCCGACTGTTCAGTCTCGTTGAAGAAGTTCTTCGGCATACGGTTCAGCGTCAAAGTACCGACTTTAGTTTCTGGAACCAGCTCAGTTGGCCAGATTTTAGTTGGATCTAGCGGATCAAAATCAAAGCTGTTTAGATCTTTAGGATCAATCACCTGAATGTACAGATCCCATTTCGGGAAATTACTCGCATAGATGTTGTTATACAGATCATTGGTCAAGTGGTTGAAATCTTTACCCTGCTGTTCAGCCGCTTCTTTTACGTTTAAGCCCTTCACGCCCTGTTTAGAACGGAAATTGAATTTCACGTACTTGTATTCGCCTTTGTCGTTATACAGTTTGTAAGCATGTACCCCAAAACCGTCCTGTTCGCGGTAGCTAGTTGGAACACCTTGCTTACCATAAACATAAGTCAGCATGTTGGTTGCCCATGGCTGGCTCGACAGGAAGTCAAACACACGGTTAGCATCTTGGACATTCGTTACTGGGCTTGGCTTCATGGCATGAATGAAGTCCGGGAACTTGATTGCATCACGGATAAAGAATACCGGTGTCTGGTTACCGACCAAGTCCCAGTTACCTTCTTGAGTGTAGAATTTCAATGCAAAACCGTGTGGGTCACGTAGAGTTTCTGGTGAACCTTTACCATGAATTACGGTAGAGAAACGTAGGAAAACTGGAGTTTTAGTCCCCGCTTTGAACAATGAAGCGAGGGTAAGATCAGATAGATCTTTGGTCGCAACGAATTCACCATATGCCCCTGTACCACGCGCATGTACGACACGCTCAGGAATACGCTCACGACCAAAACGTTGTAATTTTTGTACCAGTTGAACGTCCTGAAGGAGTACTGAACCATTTGGACCCGCAGTGATCGAGTTCTGGTTATCACCGACTGGTGCGCCATTGTCTTTAGTTAAAGGAGCAGCTTGTGCAGCTGTGACAGTTGCAATCATTGCAACCAGTAATGAACGCTTAAACATTTCTAAATCTCTCAATTTATTACCTTTCCTGCATGGGCTAAGATACGCCAACACAATAAATAGATAAAACAGATTATTTTTATTAATTCAATCGCTTTAATGGATTTAAAAAAATTAATCAATTGATTTTCAGATATTTAAAGTTCATAAAAACAGCATCTCATACTGCTCCAGATTTTATTTTTGCTACAATCACGTCCATCTATCATTAGCAGTCCATATGTAAAATGCGTGCCTTATTACAAAGAGTTTTAGAAGCTAAAGTCGTGGTCGAGGGTGAAACCACTGGGGAAATTGAAAAAGGAATTCTGGTTTTTCTAGGTTTAGGTAAAGATGACAATCTGGAAAAAGGCAAAAAGCTGATTGATAAGATATTGAAATACCGTTTCTTTGATGATGAACAGGGTAAAATGGGCTGGAACGTTGCCCAGGCCGACGGTGGTTTATTGCTGGTTTCACAATTTACCTTGATGGCACAGACCCACAAGGGTTTACGTCCAGACTTTGGCCCCGCTATGCCGCCTGCCGAGGCTAAAGCACTTTATGAGCAGCTGGTAGAATATGCCCAAAGCCAGTTTGAACATGTGCAAACCGGTATTTTTGCCGCCGACATGAAAGTGCATCTGGTCAATGATGGGCCGGTGACGTTTAATCTGGAAGTTGAATAAGTTTTAATTATTCCAGAATTCAAAAAGCCCTCATATTTGAGGGCTTTTTTTATTTAATCCTCCCCTAGCCCCTCCTTTAAAAAGGAGGGGGAACTAAGCGGAAGTTTCTTATTTACCAGTTTTTTCTTTAATAAACTGACGTACCATTTTCACTTTTTCTTTGACTGGCTTTGGCAATTTTGGTGGAATCATCTTCGCCACTTGGTTAAACCAGACCAGCAGGCCGAAGTCACCTTCCATTTTGATCGTGCCACTTTGCATGCCGGTCATAAATGCCGTCGGGTCACCTTTGACCAAGGTCTTTACACCCTGCTCACTGTCAGCAAACTGCAACACAAAATCAGCTTTTTCAGCATCACCCGAAACCGTATCGATATGACCGTTATCCACAATAATCTGACGTGCCATGCCTTCATCCGTACCAATCTGAATACGGAATTGACGTCCATGTACCAGTTCAATGAATTTTGGGCTGGTACGTGCCAACTGCTTCATACGTAAAGCTAAACCTACGACCAGTAAGTCCAGCGGATCTGTACTCATATCGACGAGAGGAAGTTTTAACACAGGAATGGACGACAGTTTCATGGAGGATGCCTATTCTAATTGTACGAAAATTGACAAATATCCTAGCATAGTTCTGGGCTAGGTGGATTATGCAGTTTGTATCATATTTCCAAACTGAAAAATGCACCCGTGGGTGCATTTTTTTCATTGCAACTTGTAGAATTAACGGCTTGAAAGCTGCTGCTGGTCGTCTTCATACACTGGCGTATGTTCGATGCAACGGCGTTTTGCCAAAGCACGCTCAGCACGACGATCTTCACGCAACAACAGGCCAGTCACGACCATCATGACCGCAGTTAACGCGCTCAGGTAACTATACGTCATTGGTAGCTCAAACCAGGTTTGAGTTCCTACACGAATCACCTCGATCAGGCCCCATACCAGCATCCCGGCCGCCATAAAGCTTAACCAGCGACGATAAGGCGAGAAGAACACAGCAAGCACAGCTACAGCGACTAAACTGAAGCCCACAATCGTTGCTAAATTCGCTGTTACCATATAACCCCCTCCATCCAGATAGATAGTTTCCGCTTGATATTGCAACGCTTCTATCTATTGAATTTCGTTAAATCAATAAAATGGAATCTGTTGATTTGTATCTCTATGCCTGCATTATGCTGAGTTTTTTGCATAAAAAAAGTCCTGTCTTCCAGCCTAACGACATACTTTGTCGCGATATTATATTGTCATTACATTTTTTGCTTTTCACATTTTTGTGGATCAATGACTGCACCAATGTTGGCGTGTCATTACAAAATTATCAGTAGTTTTTTTTAAGTTAAAAAATTATTTTTCCGTTTAAGATGATCGATGTTTTTGTAGGCAAATTTCATCGCTCACTTATGCAACTCACATCATAAGCAATAAAAAACGCGACCCGGAGGTCGCGTTTAAAATCAATCAAAGCCTGTACTTATGCACGGTTCAGGTCTTTATCATGTACACCGAGCAGATACAGCACACCGTCCAGACCGACGCTAGAAATTGCCTGATTGGCGTTTTGGCGTACCAGAGGTTTGGCACGGAAAGCCACACCAAGTCCTGCAATGGATAACATTGGTAAGTCATTGGCGCCATCACCAACTGCAATGGTTTGTTCCAGGGAAATTCCCATTTCTTGGGCGATTTCACCAAGCAAGAGTGCTTTGCGTACGCCATCGACGATATGGCCTTTGACTTCACCGGTAACTATACCATCCTGCACATCGAGCGCGTTGGCATGCACTTCATCAATATCCAGTTTAGTTTGCAGATATTCCGCAAAATACTGAAAACCGCCAGAAAGAATTGCGGTACGGTAACCCAATGCTTTTAAAGTCGAAATCAGGCGTTCAGCCCCTTCGGTAATGGTCAGGCGCTCGGCAATTTTTGGAAGTACCGAAGCATCCATCCCTTTCAATAAAGCGACACGGGCACGGAAGCTTTGCTGGAAGTCTAGCTCGCCTTGCATGGCACGTTCGGTAATTTCTGCGACCTGCTCACCGACGCCGGCTTCAATTGCCAGTTCGTCAATGACTTCCTGCTCGATCAGGGTCGAGTCCATATCAAAGCAAACCAGACGACGGTTACGGCGATAAGCATTATCTTCCTGCACCGCAACATCGACATTCAGTTCATTCGACAGGCTGAGACAGGCCGCACGCATGGCGGCTGCATCCAGCATTTGTCCACTTAAACCAAACTGGACACAAGCACGTTTTGGCCCGCTGCTCTGGCCATCTAAAACAGGGCGACCAGACAGGCGGGTCACAGTTTCAATATTAAAGCCTTGTCCCGAGACAATCTGGGTCACGGCTTGCAGATGAGAGGCATTTAACTCAGGGGCCAATGCCGTTACGATATAACGTGTGCGTCCACCCTCTTTGACCCACTGATCATATTCAGTCGCAGAGATCGGTTTAAAGCGCACAGTTAACCCGATATCATGTGCTAGAATCAGGATCTCCTTCATGGCTAATGCTGTCGCTATCTGGTCTTCAGAGGCTACAACAATACCTAAGGTTAACTGATTATGAATAACCGCTTGCCCTACATCTAAAATCTGTAAGGAATGGGCGGACAAAACCTGCATTAATCGTGTAAATTGATTAGGCTGGTCAGGTCCTAAGAATGATATAAGAATGATTTCTCGCATGAATTGACTCGGGTCTGAGCTACAACTATTGTTAGAATCATAATCGAAATTGAACAGAATTGCCTTGGAAGTTTACGTTGAATGCGCCTAGACAAGGGCTATTTGCTAGCCTATTGATTGTAAGTTTTGCTCTGCATACCTTTTTACTGGTATTGGCAACCACTCACCAACTGAATGAAAACCGTGCCAATCAGGGACAGCTGATCACCAGTCAACTGGTGACAGACAGCCTGTCTGAGCTTGAACCGCCCAACCGCGTTTCTCTGGCGTTGCTGGCAAATCGTTATGCCACCAATCCCAGTGTAGCTTCCATCCGGATTCTGGATGCGAAAGCTCAGGTTTTAGCCACTGGCGGACTGACCAAAACCCGCGAGGGTGAAGTTTTTGTCCGTGATGCGCTGCAAAATGAGAAAAAAGTCGGTGTGATTGAAATCACCCTGATTGAGCCAAGTATTGGTGAAATTCTGCGCACGCAATGGCTGGCAATTCTGTTCTCTTTCCTCATTCATGGTCTGCTCTGGGTCGCTTATCGTGCCGTGGCACGTCCAAGCCGAACCGAATATCTGGCGCGCATCAATAACGAATCGCGACTGAAATTCGAGATTCAGACCCTGACCCAGGCATTGGAACAGGAAAAGCATAATGCGGCACTGGCGATTGCCCAAGCCCAACAGGCAGTGAAAAACAAAGCCAAAGAAAAAGAACATAAGCCGGCGGTACTGGAGAGCGATAGCCTGAGCTTAAACATCCAGTTCTACGATCCAAAACAGTTACTGGATAGCGTGAATAAAACCGTTTCGGTGCCTTATTTCAATCTTTGCCAGATTTTTCTGAATAAAGCCACCGAACTCTGTGTGCAACGCTATAAGTTAAATAGTTCTGATATTTGTACCGTACATAAATTTGATGAAAAAGGTGCCACCATCAGTATCGCGGCAGACAAACCGAATGCCCTGGCCTGCCTGACCATGATCAGTGCTGTGTTCCAGCTGCTTTCGGAAGTCCTGTATAAACGCTATCGTGAAGAAAAACGTTTTGTGCTACAAACCCGCAGCGCGATTGCTTCTAAAGTCGAGGAGATGCAGCTCAGCTCGGTACAGGCCGCTGAGCGCCTGACTCAGCATCTGGTCGCGAAAGAAAGTGCCTTACATGTACCGAACACCTTGCTGAAAGATGTGAGTGATCACTTCCAGCTGGTCAGCATGCCGAATCCAACCAATGTCCTGACCCGTCACGCTTTTGTGGTGAATGGGATGGATGCTGAAAGCGCCGAGCTGGCACAGACTTTTAGAACCGAAATTCTAAAATCCAAACAGTCCAAAGCCTCATAAATATCTCTGCATGTTGCAAGTAAAAAAAGCCGGATCCAACATCCGGCTTTTTTATGGGTATAAAAAATACGCCAGTGTGTCTTGGCCTATCCCTTAAATTTTTAACTGTTTTTGTTCCAGCAGATATTGCTGGGCATTATAAGGCTGGACCGGATTCTGACAGGGGACTTTATGCCACTGACCATCGGCATCTAACTCCCAGGCATTGTGACAATCTTTTAAATAGCTGATCAGGCCATCTTTATAAATCCGTTTTTTCAGCTCTGGATCCAGCACCGGGAAACAGGTTTCGACCCTAGAAAACAGGTTGCGCCCCATCCAGTCGGCACTGGCACAATACAGTTTCTTGGCGCCGCCATGCTCAAAATAATAGACCCGGGTATGTTCCAGGAAACGTCCTACGATTGAACGTACCCGAATATTTTCCGACATACCGGTAACTTGTGGAATCAGACAGCAGATTGAACGCACAATAAGGGCAATTTTTACCCCGGCCTGCGAAGCCTGATACAAGGCAGCAATTAATTGCGGTTCAGTCAACGCATTCACCTTGATGATGATCTGCGCGGCTTTGCCAGCCAGGGCAAATGTCTTTTCCTGTTCAATCAGTTTCAACAGTTCGCTATGCAGGGTAAACGGCGCATGTAGCAGAGCTTTCAGTTTGGCCATTTTGCCCATGCCGGTCAGTTCCTGGAACATGCGGTGCACATCCTCACAGATATCCGGCTGTGTGGTCATCAGGCCGTAATCGGTGTACATGCGGGCATTACCGGCATGATAGTTTCCGGTGCCCAAATGCGCATAACGCAGTAATTCCTGATTTTCACGCCGGACGATCAGAATCATTTTGGCATGGGTTTTATAACCGACGATGCCATAGACCACCACTGCCCCGGCTTCTTGCAGGATATTGGCCACCATAATATTGGATTCTTCATCGAAACGTGCCCGCAGTTCAATCACGGCTGTGACTTCCTTGCCATTCCGTGCGGCTTCTGCCAGCACCTGAACAATTTCCGAATCCGGACCACTGCGGTACAGGGTCTGCTTGATCGCCAGCACCGCCGGATCCTTGGCCGCTTCGCGCAGCAAAGTAATCACCGGCTGGAATGAATCAAAAGGATGATGCAGCAGCACATCCTGCGCTTTCAAAATTTCAAAAATACTTTTCTGTTTACGGAAAATTTTGGGAATCACCGGACTAAAATGCGGATACTTTAATTCCGGACGCTCAAAGCTGGTACTCAGGCGGGACAAATTGATTGGTCCATCAATCCGGTACAGTTCCTGTTCCGTCAGATTAAATTCATCTAGCAAATAGTCGATAATGTTCTGTGGAGAGTCATTTTCAATTTCCAGACGTACTGCACGACCAAAGCGGCGCGAACACAGTTCGTCTTTTAAGGCTACGGCCAGATCGTCAACATCTTCCGACAATACTAGATCGGCATTGCGGGTGACTCGAAAGGCATAACATCCGGTCGCTTTCATGCCCGGGAACAAATCACTGATATGCTGCTGGATGATCGCAGTCAGAAAAATCTGGGTGGTATTGTTTCCGGTGACGTCTTCCGGAATTTTAATCAGGCAGGGTAAGGAACGTGGTGCCGGCACAATTGCCATCTCGATTTCACGGCCAAAGGCATCTTTACCTTCTAGGCTGATAATAAAGTTCAGACTTTTATTCACCAAACGTGGAAAAGGATGTGAAGGATCCAGGCTGATCGGGGTCAGTACCGGTTGCACTTCTTTGGCAAAAAAGGCTGCAATCCAGGCCTTATGTTTTTCCAGAAGATCCTGATATTGAAGAAACTGAATACCCTGCGCCTGGAGTTCAGGCAGAATTGCATGATTCAGCACCTCATACTGCTTGTTCACTGTGGCATGAATGGACTGGGACAGTTGTTGTAGAACCAGCTCGGTAGGTACAGCATCAGGCGTCCGGGTAGTCGCATTCAGGTCTTGCTGTTTCATCAGCCCGGCAATCCTGATTTCAAAGAACTCATCCAGGTTACGGGAAAAAATAATCAGGAAGTTTAAGCGCTCTAAAATCGGTAAATTCGGATCGAGTGCTTGTGCCAAGACACGACGCTGAAATTCAAATAAGGAAAGTTCCCGATTAAAATAGGTCGCTGACGAATGCTGAAATTGTTCCATGCCCTCTCAATGCTGCTGATTACAGTCTGTTGTTTCACATCATTGAGGGGCGATCTTAGGCAGACTTCATGACACTTATGTTACAAAGCTCGATAAATCCATATAAATTAATATTCTAACTTTTTCACATTACAAAAAATCTGGTTCCCAGCTTTTTTTTGCTGTCATCAAACGGCAATTAGGTGTCCGTTTTTTCAGTTTGTCTGGCAGCCCAATAAGTGGCTAAAGCTGGTCCTGAAATATTATGCCACAGGCTAAAAATGGCGCTTGGCAAAGCCGTCATTGGAGATGCAGCAAAATGGGTTGCCGCCAAAGCCACACCCAGACCAGAATTCTGCATCCCGACTTCAATGGATACTGCACGACAGTCTATTTCTGCCAAGTGAAATATACGACTGGCCCAATAACCCAGTAAATAGCCCATACCATTGTGTAAGGCCACGATTCCTAAAATCATTAAACCGGACTCCAGAATCTGGGTTTTGCTGCCGGCAATAATCGCCGCGACAATTGCCACAATCGCAATTACAGAAATTAACGGCATTACCTGAATATAGGCCGTGACTTTTTGCTTGAGTAGCGCCCGTACGATTAAGCCCAGAATAATCGGGAATAACACCACCTGTAAGATCGACACCAGCATCGACCAGGCATTGATTTCAATCCACTGACTGGCCAACAAGTAGAAAATGGCCGGAGTTAGAATGGGCGCCAGTAACGTAGAAACCGAGGTACAGGCGACAGACAAGGCAGTATTGCCCTTGGCCATATAGGTAATCACATTGGATGCAGTTCCGCCCGGACAGCAACCCACCAAGATTACCCCGATGGCAATCTCTGGTGGCAGCTGGAACAGCTTGCACAGCAAAAAGGCCAAACCCGGCATCACCATAAACTGGGCGACGACGCCAATCGCTACTGCCTTCGGACTTTGCAAGACACTTTTAAAATCTCCGACGGTCATGGTCATGCCCATGCCGAACATGATGATGCCCAACATCCACGGAATATAAGCCCGTAACCAGACAAAAATTTCAGGGATCATCAAGGCAATGCCGGAAAAAAGCAGCACCCATAAAGCAAAGGTTTTTTGGACAAATTGGCTAAACTGGAGCAAGGCTGACATGGGTTTCATCCAGGTGACATTAAGGGAGAAAAAGCAAGATAAAACAGGCACCCGTTGATGCCTGAATTTTTATATTCAAATATAAATAAGATCAAAGGGATATTAAGTTCTATCCCTATCCAGTGTTAAGCTGCTTGAACAATATCTTTCACATAGATACGTTTCACGCCATGCGACAGCATATCTTGCCAGGCATGTTGCAAGGAACCATTCAGGTCAATGCCCTTGGTGGCATCGGCAATCACATAGGTTTTAAAGCCCAGTTTGCAGGCATCGATTGCAGTCCAGGCCACACAAAAGTCCGTAGCAATCCCGACCACAAATACGGTATCAATCCCACGTTCACGCAGATAGCCAGCAAGACCCGTCGGGGTTTTCTGGTCAGCTTCCATAAAGGCCGAGTAACTGTCGATCTGGGAATGAAAACCCTTGCGAATGATGAGTTGTGCTTGCGGTAAATTTAAATCCGGATGCAGTTCGGCATCGCGTGTCCCTTGCACACAATGCTTTGGCCATAAGACCTGAGTGCCATAATCCAGCTGAATGCTGTCATAGGCTACTTTGCCGGGGTGGTTGTCTGCAAAAGAAATATGGTTATCCGGATGCCAGTCTTGGGTCAGGATAATATGCTTAAAATGCTGCCCCAATAGATTAATATTTGGAATAATCTGGTCAGCATTGGCTACAGCCAGATTGCCTCCCGGGGTAAATCCTCTTTGTACGTCTACGACCAGTAAAGCAACATTATTCTGCATCTGTTTTCATCCATTGAAATCTCGATTTATGCCCAAGCATAGCGCAAAATACCTCAGGATTTTTAGCTCTACGGTTAAAAATGGCATGACTGTGTATTCTCGGCATGTGTATATGAGCAGATCAATAGATTCATTGTTTTTGACAAATATGAGATGAGTTCCGGGCTTGTATCAAGCTAGATCTCTGCAAAAAAAATAAGTTTTAAGATAAAGTGATGAGTCTTTTTAATAATAAAACAGTGTATTTAATTCTTAAATTCTGAAAATAAAAAAGCCTGCAAGAGCAGGCTTTTTTAAATCGTTGAACCTTACACTTTAGTGCGGTTCACCAGGAACAGCATACATAATGCAGAGATGATGATACATGGGATCGCAGCGCTAATGACTCCCGCAGCACCAAAACCTGCTGTCAATAACTGACCGGCAATGACTGGACCCAGCATGGCACCGATACGGCCAACTGCAGACGCAACACCAACACCAGTACCACGCACTTCAGTCGGATAAACGATACTGCCAAAGGCATACAGTACGCCCTGACAGCCAATGACAAAAGCACCGGCCAATGCGGCTGCCATATACATCTGGTTCAGCGAGCTTGCACCATTCAGCGCCAGTAGACCTGCCAGAATGCCCCCGTACATCAACAGGATCACATAGGCTTTCTTCCAGCGGTCGGTCAGCATACCCAGAATAATCGTACCTAGGGTCGCTGTAACCATGAAGTAGAATTGTGCGGTTGAACCATCTTTACGTGTGAAGCCGAGTTCCATAAACAATGATGGCAACTAGCTCAACATGATGTAAACCACCATCAAGGTAAAGAAGTAACTCACCCAGATACATAGCGTACGTAACAGGTTGTCCGAATTAAACAGGTCCTTGAATGAACCCTGCGGTGCAACAGCAAGCTCTGCAGCCGTTTTATTCTGTGCTTTCAGGTATTCCTTCGATTCAGGCAAAAATAGCATCATCAGCGGAATGGCAAAAATCGGTAACAGGCCACCGAGATAGAAAACATTTTTCCAGTTGGCGCCAAATTCAGTCGCCGCAATTAAAGATAAAATTGCTGCACCAACTGGCATGCCACAGTACATCAAGCCCACTGCACGACCACGATTTTGTGGAGAGACTGCTTCAGAAGCAAGTGTGATCAGAATTGGCATCGCGCCGCCCAGACCTGCTCCAGCCAGGAAACGCACTGCCAGCAAGCTGTTAAAGCTATTGACCCAGACGGTACATAAGGTAAATACAGCAAATACTGCTGTCGACCAGATCAAGACTTTCTTACGGCCAATGCGGTCCGCAAATCGCCCACCAACCAGTGCACCCGGTAATAAACCCAGAATCCCTGCACTAAAAAACACACCCAACTGGGAACTATCGAGACCAAAATGCTTACGAATACCTGCAGCAGCAATTCCGGCTGCCTGAATATCTAAGCCTTCAATCACCGCAATCAGAAAACAGATCGCGACCGTGACGATAGCATGCTTATTGTCTGATTTTTCCATTGGATTATCCTTGTTCAATCAGCGTTACAAAAGACAGCCATCATCTATGAGCCTGATTGCAGAAATAACTATCAATAAGTTGAACCTTTTGCTTAGATATTCCCAAAGGAGTAGAGGCAGATAAAAATAGGATAAGACCAGATAAAGTCGCAAAAACACTTAATCAGAACACCATAAAGTTCAAGACCTAGACTTTAAGGCTTATACATCAAGTTAAAAAATTAACCGATAAGAAAAAAAATTCTCAATTTATTGATATTTAAAAAAGATTAGTCTTAGTCGTTTTTGGCTTTATTTGTTTTGGTGCGAGAGTGCGATCAAGATGTACGAGGTCTCAATTTATCCAATATAACTATTAATCCAAAATTAAAAGGCATAAAAATGGCAGTTTTCAGCTGATCTTTTTTGCACAAGCCTTATCATTATTGGGTTCATTTGGGGTAATCTCCTCCATTGTCTAGACTGGAGACATAACTTTGGTCTCAGGATTTTGCTTTATAAATCATCTTATTTATTACTTGATTGTTTCCAAAAGGCTTTGTATAAAGAATTCAGTAGCTTTTACTAAAGCATATTGTTCTTATGCGTTTGATCAGTCATAATTTGCATAAGCAATATTCAATTCAATGCAAATCTATTGAATTTGCTATAAATCAAAATACAAATCCATCCCAATTTATGTTTTCTCATTCCTTTCGGATGGACAAATAGGATAGTTTTTTAAAATGACTCAGCAAGCACAGACCATTCAAGGTTCCATAGTCGCAATCGTCACCCCTATGTTTGAAGATGGCAGCGTAGATTGGAAGGGTCTCGAGAAGCTGGTTGAATGGCACATTGCAGAGGGCACCAACAGTATTGTCGCCGTTGGAACAACAGGCGAAGCCTCTACTCTCAGTATGAGTGAACACACCCAGGTGATCAAAGAAATCATTCGTGTGGCCAACAAACGTATTCCTATTATTGCCGGCACAGGTGCAAACTCGACCCGTGAAGCGATCGAACTGACCCGCGAAGCCAAAGAGCTGGGGGCAGATGCCGCTTTACTGGTGACGCCATATTATAATAAACCGACTCAGGAAGGCTTGTATCAGCACTATAAAGCTATTGCTGAAGCCGTTGATCTTCCACAGATTCTTTATAATGTTCCGGGCCGTACCGGTGTGGATATGGCCAATGAAACCGTGATTCGCCTGGCGGATATTCCACAAATTATCGGTATTAAAGATGCGACTGGCGATGTACCGCGCGGTGCTGAACTGCTGCAAGGCCTTGTCGGTAAAGATATGACTGTTTATTCGGGTGATGATGCAACTGCGTATCAACTGATCGGTCATGGCGCCAAAGGTAATATCTCGGTCACGGCGAACGTGGCTCCGAAAGCCATGAGCGAAGTGTGTGCAGCTGCGATTGCCGGTGATGCAGCCACAGCTGAACAGTTAAATGCTCAGGTTGCAAATTTACACAATATTTTATTTTGCGAATCGAACCCAATTCCTGTGAAATGGGCACTCCATGACATGGGCTTAATTGGTACGGGTATTCGCCTTCCATTAACACCACTTGCAGAACAATATCGCGCTCCGCTTCATGAAGCACTGGTCGAAGCGGGCGTTATCAAATAAAAGAGCACAAGATTATGCAATTACGTTTAGGACTTAGCCTTACACTTTCAGTATTCAGTTTGGCAGGTTGTAGTTCAATGGCCTTTAATAACGGCACTTTAGACTATAAAGAGACTACTACCCTGGAAGCTTTACAATATCCTGAAGGCGCCATGGTTCGTCCTGCAACGCCATTGTATCCTGCTCCAACAGTTGATCCGCTTGCAATTGAACATGCACCGAAGCTTGAAAACCAGCGTGGCAACCGTTTTGCCTTGCCACGCCCACAAGCCCAGACTGAAAACTCAAATACAGCTGATCTAACCGAAACCAATACGGTGGGTCGACCACAGTTGGTCACTGACGGAAATCTTAATCCGCTGCTTAAAATTGAGGGAAATTCTGCTACAATTTGGCAATATACACTTGCCACCCTCAGCAGTCTGAATCATAGCATCGTTGCGCAGAGCAAAAATCGTTATGAAGTCACGATTAAGGTTGATCAGCAGATCTATGTATTAAGATTATCTTCTGTCGGTTCAAGTAATAACCTCGCTGTGTTCAATGCCGATAACAGTTTTGCCGACCGTGAAAAAGCTGCAGAACTGCTCAACCAGATTTACCAAAATTGGCCAGCCTAGACATTTCTAGGCATTTTTTTTGTAAAAGGTTCCCTCATGTTAAAACAAACCTTGCTCTATACTGGTAAAGCGAAATCTGTCTACACCACAGACAGTTCAGACCATCTGATTTTAGTCTTTCGCGATGATGCCTCAGCATTCAATGGCGAAAAAATTGAGCAACTAGATCGTAAAGGCAAGGTGAACAACCGTTTTAACGCCTTCATTATGGAAAAACTGGCAGAAGCGGGAATTGAGACCCACTTTGAAAAGCTATTGACTCCAAATGAAGTGCTGGTAAAAAAACTGGATATGATCCCGGTTGAATGTGTGATCCGTAACTATGCAGCAGGTTCTTTATGCCGCCGCCTGGGTGTGGAAGAAGGCAAGGAACTGACTCCTCCAACATTTGAATTGTTCTTTAAAGATGATGCGCTTGGTGATCCAATGGTCAATGAGTCACAAGCCATTGCTTTAGGTTGGGCAACTGCTGAACAATTGGCGAAAATGAAAGAATTGACTTACCAAGTGAACGACGTGCTTAAAGCATTGTTTGACGCAGGGAATATGATTCTGGTTGATTTTAAGCTTGAATTCGGCGTGTTCCACGACCGTATCGTACTTGGTGATGAATTCTCTCCAGACGGTTGCCGTCTATGGGACAAAGACACCAAGAAAAAACTAGATAAAGACCGTTTCCGTCAAGGTTTAGGCGGCGTAGTTGAAGCCTATGAAGAAGTAGCTGGCCGTTTAGGTATCAATCTAGACAACATCTAATCTGTAAATGCGCAGATTCGAAAAAACCGAGCTTTTTAGCTCGGTTTTTTATTTCCGGCTTTTAATCGGAAAAATAAATTTTTATTATTAAAATGATCGTTTTTACATCAAAAACCACATGCATTAATATTATCACATACCAGGCAAATCAGTGAGTTGACGCACTTTACTCCATATTTTCCGACCAAATTTCTCCTCTACCCTCTAGGATGTTATCTTCCTCAAAAACATCCTACTTTCAGCCCAATTCGCCTTGAATTGGGCTTTTTTTTTAATCTGTTCAATTAGTTGGGATACCCAGCTTTATTGCTGCTGTTGTTGCTGTTGCCAACGGCGTTGCTGTAAACGCTCCCCTTCAACTTCACGTTTATTACGTGCTGATTCATACAGTTTGGTATCCTTCAGTTCTGGCGGCATATATTCCTGTAGCACAAAATGCTCAGGATAATTATGCGGATACAGATAATCCACGCCATAGCCCTGCTCTTTCATCAGCTTGGTTGGCGCATTTCTTAAATGCAAAGGCACTGGCAAATTTGAAGTTTTATCTGCGAGTTCCATCGCCTTGTTAATCGCCAGATAGGTACTGTTACTTTTAGCACTGGTCGCCAGATAAACTGCACATTGCCCCAAAATAATCCGGCATTCTGGCATTCCCACGGCCTGCACCGAACGGAAACATTCCCCTGCCAACAGCAAAGCATTCGGATTCGAGTTGCCGATATCTTCAGATGCGGCAATCAGCATACGCCGTGCAATAAACACCGGATCTTCACCGCCTTTGAGCATGCGTGCCATCCAGTACAGGGCTGCATCCGGATCACTGCCGCGAATCGACTTGATAAAGGCCGAGACCAGATCATAGTGCTGCTCACCGGACTTGTCATAACGGGCGATATTCTGCTGTGCGACTTTCACCACGACTGCATTGGTGATGATATTTTCCATATCCGCTTCAAAGGTACTGGCGATCAGATCCAGTAAATTTAGTGCCTTACGGGCATCTCCTGCTGCGAACTGGATCAGGGCATCAAATTCTTCAATCAGGATATGTCTTTCCTGCAAGAAAGAATCATTTTGCAAGGCTTGTGTCAACAAAGTCTGAATCGATTCAGCGCTCAATGCATTCAGGCTATACACCTGACAACGTGACAATAAGGCACTATTCACTTCAAAAGACGGGTTTTCCGTGGTAGCACCAATTAAGGTAATTTTCCCTTTCTCGACCGCATTTAATAAAGCGTCCTGCTGGGATTTATTAAAGCGATGAATTTCGTCAATAAACACCACTGGCGTCAGCAAATCGCCACATTCTGCAATGATTTCACGCAGCTCTTTCACGCCGGTATTCAGTGCAGACAGGCTGATAAAAGGCCGGTCTACCGCTTGAGCCAGCAGTAAGGCAATGGTGGTTTTTCCGACTCCGGGAGGTCCCCAGAAAATGATCGAAGGTAGATGCCCCTGATCAATCATCTGGCGTAAGGGCGCCTGCTCACCCAGCAAATGTTCCTGCCCGATAATCTGTGTAAGGTCGCGTGGCCGTAAGCGTTCTGGAAGCGGGATATGACTATCTGACATGTTATTATTGGCTCAAACTAAATTCTGATCTCATTCTAACACCAGCAGTTTTGATTCCAAGAATGCAAACATCAAGCATAAAAAATTAATTTATGGAGATATCCTCTATTTTTTTAATTCTGAATGAATTAATCTCTATAAAGGCGAATAATTTGAACATGATTAATTGTGAATTAATTACAGTGTAATTTTCATATTGTTTATTCTAATTAAAAGAAACTTATCTCGCCCCTTGGGCACTTTTGGGTTGTAGTGGTGAATGCATGAAGCATGATAAATTTGAACAGGGAGCTGTGAGTCGGTCTAAGCCACTGACGTCATCATCACTGATTGCACCCCACGCTCACTTGTCTGAATCGGTTTTGTTAAAAAATCTGATCGATGCCTTACCGCAACCCTTGTGGGTCAGCAACAAAAAACATCTGCAATATTTTAACGATGCCTTAACTGATTATCTTGGCGTGAACCTGAATGAACAGGGTCATCCGCAATGGCAGAGTTTTATCCATGCAGAGGACCTACAGTTGTTTTTAGCGCAGTGGCATGCTGCGCTGGATCAGCATCAGAATTTTGAAACCCAGTGCCGGATTAAACGCAGTGATACCCATTATCGCATGTGTAGCCTGGCGGTAAAATTTCATCATGAACCTGAACATTTGCTGCAATGGGCCGTTTCCCTGACCGATGTGCATGATTATTTTGAAATCCAGCAACAGCTTTCTCAAATTGTTTCAACTCAGGAAAACATGCTGGATGCTAGCGCAGACTGCATTAACATTATCAGTCCTGAAGGTGAGATTCGGCATAGTAACTCTGGCTGTCTGGCACAAGCAAATGAGACCGCAGGACAAAATCAAGACCGTTCATTGTGCTGGTTAAATCGCTTAACCCCTGAAGCCCGAAAATCTGGGCAACGTGCTCTGAAACAGGCTGCCCAAGGCTTAAACAGTCGTTTTTCTAGCAAAGTTCAGATTAAAGATCAACCAATCCAATATTGGGATCATCTGCTCACCCCGATTCTGGATCAGCAGAATATTACCCAAAATATTCTCTGTGTATCACGCAATATTAGTCAGCAAAAAATCGCAGAAACCCGTTTAAAAGAAGTAGTTAAACATGATGAACTGACTGGCCTGTATAATCGCAGTACCTTCTATAAAACCTTTAAACAGGTACTGTTAAAGGCCAAACAACAGCAGACCATGGCGGGTTTACTGCTGATTGATCTGGATTATTTCCGGCATATCAATGATACCTTGGGCCATATTGCCGGCGATCATCTGTTACATGTCTTGGGCAAACGTTTCCAGACCTGCTTCGGGCCAAATACCATCATCGCCCGTTTGGGTGGCGATGAATTTGCCGTACTGGTCAAAAATTTGGAAAGTGAAGAACAGCTGCTGGCAACGGCGCAAATGGCCTATGCCCAGCTGGATCAGCCCATCAATTATGTCGGCAATAGCATCAGCAGTGCCATGAGTATAGGCTGTGCCATCTATCCACGTGATGCCTTAAATACCTCGAATCTGCTGAAGTGTGCCGATATCGCCTTAAATGACCTGAAAAATAGTGGTCGTGGTGGCATCCGCATGTTTAATCAGGAAATGTGCGGGTCATTGGAAAATATGACCAAGCAGCTGACTCTGGCACGCAAGATTATTCTCGCCGATCAGATCATTCCCTATTACCAGCCTAAGGTCCGTCTTTCTGATGGTGCAGTGATCGGTTTTGAAGCGCTATTACGCTGGCAAGATCAGAATCAGAACATTCAGTTACCTTCCGAAATTTTTGGTGCCTTTCAGGACTATGAGCTGGCCTCACGCATCAGTGAGACCATGCAGCTAAAAGTCTTTGCAGATATGAGCCGCTGGCAGGCACAAGGTCTGGATCTGTTACCGATTTCAATCAATGCTGCACCAGTTGAATTCCTGCGCGATGACTATGCCGAAAAACTGTTGGCACGCCTGTCCAATTTCGATATTCCGGCCCACAAAGTTGAACTGGAAATTACCGAACAGAGCCTGTCCGAACATGGCGCCAATTATGTGGTCCGTGCCCTGAACCTGCTGAAACAGGCCGGAATCCAGATCTCACTGGATGATTTCGGCACCGGACATTCTTCGCTGACCCGCTTGCAGGACTATCCGGTCGATTGCATCAAGATTGACCGAAACTTTGTAGAGCGCATGAACAGTGACCCATCTGCCCTGGCTATTGTCAAAGCCATTACTCAGATTGGCTCCAGTATTGCACTGGATGTTCTGGTGGAAGGGATTGAGAATACAGAACAGCTGGATACCCTGATCCATTGTGACTGTCGGATAGGACAAGGATTCTATTTCTATCGCCCGATGGCCGGTGCTTTGGCCCAGGCCCTACTCCATCCGGCAGATCAATAAACGAATCACGCAGGCAGATTTAACGCACCCAGCGTACAATATAGTCTTCGATGTCATCTTCATGAATGTCACTTTCACTCAGGCAGCGCCCTGCTGCCGACTTGCGTGCCTGAATCACGCTTTCTCGTGAACCGCTAATCAGATAATGCCAGGATGGCAGGCTTTTGCCCTGCTCTACCCGGCGATAGGCACAACTCGAAGGCAACCAGTGAATCGTTTCCAGCTTCTCTGGCGTGAGCTGAATACAGTCAGGCACATACTGCAAGCGATCTGGATAATTGGAGCAACGTGCAGTGCTACAATCCAGCAGCTTACATGCCACTTTGGTATAGGCGACTTCCTGAGTATCTTCATCTTCCAGTTTAATCAGACAACACAACCCACAACCATCACATAAGGCCTCCCACTCGACTTGCGTCAGTTCAGCAAGTAAATAGTTTTTCCAGAATTCGGGACGTAAAGTATCGCTCATGATCGGGCCGGAATATTCAAAAATCAGCTGATTATAACAGCCAGAACCCTGCAGACCTACTGTCTCAATTTTTTATTGTTATCACGTAAACTATTGTTAAATCAGAGACAGTTCATCAACACAACACTAACAGTCGCTGGAATCGTTTATTTCTATACTAAATTTGAAAATAAAAACACATGGAGAATATATATGTTTCGCTGGGCTATTATTTTTGCTGTTATTGCATTAATTGCGAGTCTACTTGGTTTCGGTGGCGTCGCAGGCTTGTCTAAGGATTTTGCGATTATCTTGTTGGTAATTGCGGTGATTCTTGCGATCGTTGGTTTTCTTTCGCGCGGCAAGGTCTAGATTTACGCTAGACCTTTTCAAAGCAAGTGTTAGCTTTCAAAAAAAACAAGAGCCTTCTGGCTCTTGTTTTTTTTATGGGTATTTTAATGATCTGTTTTGATCAAAAATACTTCTTTTAAGATGAACTTAAGGCTTTAAATGACGTGGTCTAAAACCTGCCACCAGCAAGGCTGCAACATACGCTACAACACCGATAACACATAGGATCACGACTTCTAAAACACGCATCCATTGCGATACATCTGCGTTATACCAGCTCAGGGCATAGGCCAGAGCCGCAATCATCACCACATTGGCAAACATGAATTGCAAGAAGATTTTTTTCCAGTGTGCGCCAAAACGGAAAATATCACGCTTATGCAGATAATAATAAAGCAAACCGGCATTGACCATCGCTGAACCCGTCGATGCCAACGCAAGGGCCATATGCTCCGCTTCCCAGCCAATCAGCTTGAAGAAACCAATAAAAATCACGTTCAGAATCGCATTGGCCGCCACAGCCATCAAACCGACACGCACCGGGGTTCTGGTATCCTGCTTTGCATAAAAACCGGGAGCAAAGACTTTAATCAGCATAAAGGCAATCACACCACCGCTCATACATTGCAGCGCCAAAGCCGTCATTTGAGTATCTTCAAAGGTGAACTGGCCACGTTCAAACAGGGCTTGAATAATCGGGGTCGACAGCATAAACAGTGCAACACTGGCGGGTAGGCCTGCCATCACAATAACTTTGGCTGCCCAGTCCATCATGCCACGGAATTTTTCCGGATTTTGCTCAGTATGCCGTGCCGATAAGGACGGCAAAATCACGGTACCAATTGCAACACCGATCAGACCCAGCGGCAATTCGGTCATACGCTCGGCACTGTACAGCCAGGACACCGAACCATCCTGCATGAATGAGGCCCAGATGGTATTTAACAGCAGGTTAATTTGCGTGACAGATACACCAAATAATGCCGGCAGCATCAACTTCATGATGCGATCAACGCCTTCATGCTTGAAGTCAATTTTCGGTGGAATCAGCAGATTTTTACGCCACAATTCAGGAATTTGGATCGCCAGCTGTAAAATACCGGCAATGATCACAGCCCAGCCCAGCGCCATAATCGGCTCGGCCATATAAGGCGTAAGCCAGAGCGCCCCGGCAATCATCGCCACATTCAGCAAGACCGGCGCAAATGCCGGGGTACTAAAAGAGCCATAACTGTTCAGAATACTGCTGGCAAAAGCCGTCAGTGACATGAACAGCAAATAAGGAATGGTCAGGCGGAACATGTCGGTCGCCAGAGCGAACTTTTCAGGATCGCTATGGAAACCGGGCGCATAGATATACATAATTAATGGCGCAGCAATGATCGCGACCATGGTAAGCGTGGTCATGACCGTGGCCAGACAGCCAAACACCCGGCTAATCAGGATCTGGACTTCGGTATGCGTGCGACTGGTTTTATATTCAGTCAGTACCGGAATAAATGCCTGTGAAAATGCGCCTTCGGCAAATAAACGCCTGAAAAAGTTTGGAATACGAAATGCGACTACGAAGGTATCGAAGTCTTTACCAGCACCAAAGACATTCAGTAAAACAATATCTCGAACCAATCCCAGTACGCGTGACAACATGGTCATCGCACTGACAATGACGGTCGAACGCCAAAGCGCCATCCTCTTCACCTAATGTATAAATTTGTGGTTATTGTAATGAAACTTTTGTCAGAAGTTCATTGCTTAATTTCATCGCTCAAGCGAGCTTGAGGTATTTTTATAATGCTGTAACTGTGTACGAAAATCAGCCCAGTTAAAATATGGTCCCGGATCGGTCTTACGGCCCGGTGCAATATCCGAATGTCCGGCAATATGCTGCTGAATCTTAGAATAATGCTGTTGCAGACAGGCCGTGACTTTTACTAATACCTGATATTGTTCAGTTTCAAAAGGCAAATCGTCACTGCCTTCCAGCTCAATCCCGATCGAATAATCATTACATTCTTTTTTGCCCAAATAGGTCGAGCGGCCGGCATGCCAGGCACGATCATTAAAATTGACAAATTGCAGCACTTCGCCAGATCGTAAAATTAGCAGATGGGTCGACACCTGCATCCCTTCAATGGTTTGAAAATAAGGATGTACGGACCAGTCCAGCTGATTCTGAAAAAACTGTTCAATATAACCACCGCCAAACTGTGAAGGTGGCAGGCTGATATTGTGAATCACCAGCAATTGAATCTCGGTCTGTTCTGGCCGCTGATTAAAATTGGGAGACGGGATTTGACGTGCACCGATTAGTTGCCCGTCCTTGACCTGAAACTCAGCTGCCTGTTGCATAAAACCGTTCTCCCCAAAAATAAAATCTGCAAGATCAGCATTGCAGCCGGCTTCATGCTAAAACTTTCAAGGAGAAATCTCAATTCATCCCAGCAAACTGGATGAAAAATCGCTCATCTTTTATGTAACGGTGCTAAGATAAGGCGCAATTTTCACGGCTTAAAAAAGATACGGAAATACTCATGCGCATATCTCAAGCTTTGCTAGACCAGTCCATTCAGATCAATATTCAACAAGCACTTTCAGAAGATATCGGTGATGGTGATATTACTGCCCTGCTGACCCCTGAAGATGAACAGGCCACTGCCACTATCATTAGCCGTGAAGACATGGTTTTGGCCGGCCAGCCTTGGGTAAATGCCTTGATTCAGGCCTATGATCCAAGTATTGAAGTGATCTGGCTGAAAAATGATGGCGATCATGTTCAAGCCAATCAAGCATTTTTAAAACTGGCCGGATCTGCACGTAGCTTACTCACCGTGGAGCGCCCTGCGCTAAACTTTGTCCAGACGCTGTCTGCGGTTGCGACTAAAACCTCCCATTATGTCAAAGAGCTGCAAGGTTTAAACACCAAATTATTAGATACCCGTAAGACGCTGCCGGGCCTGCGTATCGCACAAAAATATGCCGTAGCCATTGGTGGTGGTCAGAACCATCGTCTGGGCCTGTTCGATGCCTTTTTGATTAAAGAAAATCATATTATGGCAGCGGGTGGTATTGCGCAGGCGATTGCCAAGGCCCATCAAATTGCACCGGGTAAGCCTGTCGAAGTTGAAGTTGAAACCTGGGATGAACTAAATCAGGCACTCGAAGCCCAGGCTGATATTGTAATGCTGGATAATTTCAGTCAGCAGCAAATGATTGATGCAGTGCAACACGTAGCTGGTCGCTGCAAACTGGAAGCCTCTGGCAACATCACCATTGATAATTTACGTGAAGTCGCGAGTACCGGCGTAGATTATATTTCTATGGGTGTATTGACCAAAGATATCAAAGCCATTGATCTGTCGATGCGTTTCAATGCTTAAACCTAAATGGGATAGATGACCGTAGAGGGTGCGAAGCACCCTTTTTTATTTTTAGAAAATTTTTTTGCGTATATTTTGCTCAATTTTCTATTTTAGACCTTAATCATCATCGTCGTCCCGATTATCTCGGCGATCGCGGTCATCATCGTCACCATCACGGTCGTTATATCTTCCGTTATCCTCATCACGATCCTGATTTAACACTGAACGCTCGTCATCTTCACGATTATTGCCCCAGTCACAGGCAGCAGTTAATCCAAACACGCCCAGCAATGAAATTGCACAAAGCCACTGTTTCATGCCGCATTCCTCATTTTGATCTCGCCTGATCCAATATCGATGCAAAACCGGTTCAGATATAGCCGATTCATGTCGGATTTTTGTGATGAAGCTTTGTGATGCAGTTTCTCATACAGTAATTGCTGAAATTTCAGGCATAAAAAAACGCATCCGTAGATGCGTTTCTCAACATGGGATGAATTACCAGCCTAAAGCTTCTTGCTGTTTTTTCACCAGTTCCTGAATGCCTTTCTCAGCCATTTCCAGCATGGCATTCGATTGTGCGCGGGTAAATGGCTTATCTTCTGCAGTACCTTGAATTTCAATAAATTCACCGGCCTGAGTCATCACCACGTTCAAATCGGTTTGACAGTTTGAATCTTCTTCATAGCAAAGATCCAGTAATACTTCATCTTTGAAAATACCCACAGAAACCGCAGCCACCAAACCTTTTAATGGATCATGTTTGATTTTCTTTCTTTCCAGCAAGACGTTCATGGCATCGACCAAAGCCACCGCAGCACCAGTAATCGCTGCAGTACGGGTGCCGCCATCAGCCTGAATTACGTCACAGTCGATAGTAATGGTATTTTCACCCAGCTTTTTCAGATCGACCATTGAGCGCAAGCTACGACCAATCAGACGCTGAATTTCCTGAGTACGGCCACTCTGTTTGCCACGTGCCGCTTCACGGTCACTACGGGTATGAGTTGAACGTGGCAACATGCCATATTCAGCAGTCACCCAGCCTTGGCCCTGACCTTTGAGGAAACGCGGTACAGAACTATCCACACTGGCAGTACAGAGTACTTTGGTATGACCAAATTCAACCAATACAGAGCCTTCCGCATAACGTGTATAGTTACGGGTAATTTTCACTTCACGTAATTGATCTAATGCTCGCTGGTCGATACGCATAATAAGTCCTGTATGGGTTCAAAATAATTGCGGCTCAGTATAGCAGAAGCCTTTGCCAAGATTAGGCAGCCTGGTGATTCATTTACAAAATCAATGCATCAGCTCGCTACGAGATGTCAAAATTCTGCCGATCTGTGGCACTACGATTTGATTTAATTTTTGCTAGACTAAAACTCCCTATGAGGGAAGCCAGTGACAGGAAACCCATTTATGTCCTTACGTGAAGATCGCAAGCAGCAAAGTCATCAGGCACTACTCGATGCGACACTAGCATTCAGCAGTCAGGGCCGCGCTTTCAGCACGATCAGCCTACGTGAAGTCGCGAATGCAGTCGGAGTAGTACCGACGGCGTTCTATCGGCACTTTCAGGATATGAACCAGTTGGGTCTGGAATTGCTGGATCAGGTTGCGATTCATATCAAGGGCGTACTCAATCAGCTGGGGCAGGCTTATCTGTATCAGCCGAATACCCGAACCCACACCGGGCTTGAGCTCTTCTTTCAGGCCGTCGAATACCATCCTGAACCCTGGATTTTTTTTGTGGCAGAACGTTGGGGCGGTTCGGACGTATTACGTGCCGGCATTGAACGGGAAATTCATTTTCTGGCTGAAGATGTCATGCATGAACTGGCCAAGATGCAATCTACCCGACATATTCAGGCGCCACAGGACTTGCAGGCTCTGGCACAGATGCTGATTGAGCTGTCCCTGAACTGGGCCATGGGCTGGATTCATCTGCAGCATCAGGCTGATCCAGAGCTGCGCCGCGCCCAATCCAATGCCTTTAAAACCCAAAGCCTATTACAGATGCAGCTCTTGCTGCGTGGCATTTTGCACTGGTACCGGCGACCTGCCGAAACAGTTGAAACCGCAAGCCCTGTGTTCAATGAAGCGGTCACTCCTCCGGTCTAAATAAAAAAAACCTGCATCATGATGCAGGTTTTTTACTGATCGTCAGTTCAGACTTATTTGGCTTTACGCTCTTTTTCGATCAGGTAATTCACCACCTGAATGACTTTGGCATCATTACCTTGCACAATATATTTACCATTCACGGTCACTGCCGGAACACCACTGAGCTGATACTGAGCAGCCAGATTTTTGGCTTGGGCAATTTTCGAAGTGATCGGGAAAGATTTATAGGTGCTGTTAAATTTTGCTTCAGGAATACCATAGCGAGTATAGAACTTAGCCAGTTGTGCCTGTTCTAAAATTGGACGTTGCTTGTCATGAATATCATGGAATAATTGTAAATGTGCTTTTTGACGCACACCCAATGCTTCAGACACATAATAAGCACGTGCTGCCTGTTCCCAGAGTGGATTCATTGCAGCCGGCGTACGTACAAAACGTACATCTTTTGGTAATTTTTTCAACCAGCCCTGCATATGTGGTTCAAGCGCGAAACAGTGACCACAGCCGTACCAGAAGAATTCACGTACCTCAATTCTGCCCGGTTTTTCGACTTTGACTGGTTTTGCAACCACCTGATAGTCCTGACCTGCCACAAAATTGGCCATAGCATTGCCTGAAAAGGCCAAAACAGATGCGGCAACAGCGCCTAAAAGGAATTTTTTCATTCGGATTATCGTCCTCTAAATCATTATGCTTAGTTTATGTGTTCACTATAAATCAATTATGCCGGTTTCGTTTTCATTCTGTGAACTTTTTTGCTGCTTTTATCGCTTTTTCTGCCAGAATCGCTACACTAAACCATCGGACTGATTTTCAAGGTTTTAAATCAGTTTCTCTGGCCATTCGGCACATACATATTTTTAGTTAATCACGACTGATTGAGGTGACACCGATGTCGCAATTGAATGTTGATCCACAAGAAATTGCCAAGTTTGAAGCATTTGCAGCTATATGGTGGGATCAGCATTCCGAGTTCCGCCCCTTGCACATGATTAATCCACTGCGTTTAAACTGGATTGATGAACATGCCGGAGGCCTGAGCGGCAAAAAAGTGCTGGATGTCGGCTGTGGTGGCGGTATTCTGGCCGAAAGCATGGCGCGACGCGGTGCCGATGTACTCGGGATTGATATGGGCGCAGCCCCTTTAAATGTGGCACGCATCCATGCCGAACAGGAAGGTGTGAACAATATTGAATATCGTCAGGTGCCGGTTGAGCAACTGGCAGAGGAACAGGCTGGCCAATATGACATCGTGACCTGCATGGAAATGCTAGAGCATGTGCCAGATCCGGCATCGATTATTCAGGCCTGTCACAAGCTGGTCAAGCCAGGTGGTCATGTATTCTTCTCGACCATTAACCGTAATCCAAAGTCCTATTTATTTGCGATTATCGGGGCAGAATATGTCTTGCGCATGCTGGCCAAAGGCACCCATGATTACAGCAAATTTATCAAGCCGTCTGAACTGGCACATGATATTCGTAACGCTGGTTTAAAGCTCAAAGACATGACCGGTCTGCACTATAATCCGCTGACCAAGCGTTATTGGCTGGCACCGAATGTTGATGTGAACTACATGGTTTATACCGTGAAAGATAGCGCAGCAGAGACCACAGCATGAAAGCCGTTTTATTTGACCTAGATGGAACCCTGATTGATACCGCTGCCGATTTTATCCGAATTATCCAGCAGATGTGCCGTGAAGAAGGCCGCCCACTGGTTGCACCCGAGCTGATTCGTACCCAGGTCTCCGAAGGCGCTCGCGCTATGGTGAAACTGGTTTATCCGGAACTGCAACTGGAAGATCCGGTCTTTCTGCAACACCGTCAGCGCTTTCTGGACATGTACGGCGCAGATATTGCGGTCGATACCGATCTGTTTGATGGCATGTATCCATTACTTGAACAGCTAGAGGAAAATGACATTCCTTGGGGGATTGTGACCAATAAACCGCGCTGGCTCAGCGAGGCTTTACTGCAAGCGCTGAACCTGAGTGAACGCTGCGCAGTGCTGGTATGTCCGGAAGATGTCACTCGGACCAAACCCGATCCTGAACCGATGTATCTGGCAGCCAAGCAACTGAATCTTGCCGCGGAAGACTGTATCTATGTCGGAGATCATCCCCGAGATATTGATGCCGGCCGTCATGCCCAGATGCTGACCATTCTGGCTGCTTATGGTTATTTGCCGTTGCAATACAAAGACGATTTAAACGCCTGGCAGGCCGACCATATCGTGCATACTGTGACAGAATTACATCAATTGATTCAGACACTAGTACTGAAGCAGCATACTGCGGTATCTTGAACGCTTAACACTAAATAATAAGAAGTGAGGAGGTAGATAATGAAATATTCAGCATATCAACCTCGCCCCAATCTGCTCAAGGATCGTATCATCCTAATCACAGGTGCGGGCGATGGCATTGGACGTGCAGCAGCAATCAGTTATGCCTTGCATGGCGCAACTGTGGTACTGCATGGGCGTACCTTAAACAAACTCGAAGTCATTTATGATGAAATTGAAAGTTTGGGTGCGCCGCAACCTGCCATCTTGCCGCTACAACTATCGAGTGCGTCAGAACGTGATTATGAGCTTTTGCTCGATACGCTAGACCGTCAGTTTGGTCGTCTGGACGGCATTCTGCACAATGCCGGCATTTTAGGCGAACGGGTTCCCTTGGCGGATTATCCGGTCAATGTCTGGGATGATGTGATGGCGGTCAATCTGCGTGCACCCTTTGTCATGACCCAAGCGCTGTTACCGTTATTATCCAAATCCGAACATGCTTCTGTGGTTTTTGCCAGCTCAGGTGTAGGCCGCGAAGCCCGCGAACGCTGGGGTGCGTATTCGGTTTCTAAAATTGCTATTGAAGCGGTAAGCCAGTTATTTGCCAAAGAGCAGGTACATCCGAATATCCGTTATAACTGCATCAATCCCGGGGCAACGCGGACTGCCATGCGCGCCAAGGCCTATCCGAATGAAGATCCGAAAACCCTGCCTACCCCCGATTCAATCATGCCGGCTTATCTATATTTGATGGGTAATGACAGCCTGCATATGAATGGCCAGAGTATTGATGCACAGGATTAAATTATTCTGTCTGTCATTCAGGGAGCAATCGCTCCCTTTTTATTTCATTTTTAGTCATATTCAGCGCATAAATCTTAAGTAAGTTCACCCCGCTCGCATTGAGTTTCATTAAAATAACAGCATACTAAGCCCCACTATATTTCACTCGAGTGCATCATGACTGAATTAAACAATATTACGGTGACCCATTTAGACGATGGCATGGTGTCGCTGCTGATTGATCAACAGCCTATTTCAGAGAAATACGGCACCAAGTTTGAAGCCAGTATCGTGGATGACATCAAAGCACTCGAAAATGCTCAGAAACTCAAATTGTTCGAGCAATTTGTATTTTCACATCAGGATCTGAATTTTGAACATGCCTATTATTATGTGACTGGCATTGAAAAATTAGACGACAGTTATCGTCTGGCCAAGCATTTTGTTTATCGCATTAAAATTGAAGATCAGCCAGAAATCGAACATGTCATCAGCAATCAGGGCAAAGCCATGACGGCCGAGGATGTACGTGCCTTTATTCAGGCGCATGTGCAGAAATCACTCAACGATTATACTGACCTGAACTACGCTTATTAAAAGTCGGGTCATTGAATAATCTTGGGCACTTTTCGATAAAGTGCCCTTTTTTTCTTAAAATCCTGCAAAAAATAACAATAAATCGGATTTACATATTAAATATATAAAATTATACGGTTTTCTAAATTAAACTGATTGGACTATGCTTTCTTGAATCATAGATAGATCAAATCAAGAGCGCAGCATGGCTGACCAAAAACGTAAAATTGAAACAATTCACCGGATTGAACAGTTGCAGTTATCTGAAGCATTGATTGTGGCACTCGATGACGCCCTACAAGCTGAATCCGTGGCTGACGCGATTCAGTCCTTACAAGGTTTGGCAGAGCAATGGAATTAATCTCAAACTAAACCGGCAAAATTCTTTGTCGTTTCATTAAATCATGAACTTTTTTCTCGCTGACTCAATGCTGTTTTTTTGAGCTAAATCATCGATTTTCGCTTGCATGTTGGCCCTTGCTTTGATGAGATAAGGACATGGCTCGGTAGGCTACTTTATAGAAGTGATGCCGTCGCATATAGTCATGTAAAAACATGACATCATCATAATATCTCTGCATTTGTTATAAAAATTGTGCCTGTTCTTCACAGTTTCTCTGCAATTTTTCCGTACATTAGGTGCTGTAGAAGATGAACAATTTAATGAGGGTTCAACATGAAAAAGGTTTTGGTGGCACTGGCAATTTCTTGCAGTACATTCATGCTGAGCAATGTCGTCATCGCTGCCCCTCATTTCAATGATGAATCCCGTATGGATTCACGTCATGGTCATGACAAGAAGAAAGCCCGTGAGTTCCGAGAGGAAGATCAGCAGGATAACCGCCGTATGCGTGAAGAACGCGGGGTGAAACGCCTGCAACAGTTACGCTGGCAGCCGGGTTATGTGATGCCGCAGCATTATCGTGGCAATGGCTATAAAGTTGAATATAAAGACCATCGCCTGCCTCGACCTGACCGCAAGCAGCAATGGTACAAAGTCAATAATGACTATATTCTGGTGGATTCTGAAAACAACAGCATTATCCGGATTGTGGGTGACTAGTTCATAAGTGCATTCAAATTTAATCTTCTTTAAGGCCCAACGATGTTTGGGCTTTTTTATTTCACTGGCTGAAAATTTTTAACCCAAAATCTCGCGGCTTTTCCAGTTTTCAAACTGCGTGATTCATCTACTAAATTTCTTCATGAATTTAACAATTTAACTAAATAGCCCTCACGCTTTCTATGTACTTGTTCGCTAATTTAGTCTCATCGAAATTAGATATACATCTTAAGGTGAGAGCCATGAAAAAAGTCTTAACTACAATCGCGTTATCTCTAAGTGCTTTGTTAGCTACTTCTGCAATGGCAGCACCACAGCATGACTCGCGTTATGACCATAATCCGCATAAACCGGCGCCACACTGGAATGCCAAAGACAGCAAGAAATGGAATGACGACCGTCGCTGGAATGATGACCGCCGTCATAACAACCGTATGGTCAATCCAAGCCGTGACTGGCGCGTAGGACAAACTTTACCTCGCCAATATGACAACAACCGTTTTGAAGTAAGTGATCGCGAAGCACGCCGTTTGCCAAATACCGGTCGTTTCCAGCAATGGTACAAGGTCAACAATGACTACGTTCTGGTCAATGAGCGTACCAACAAAATTGTACGAATCATTAACTAAGCTTTCTCCATTACTGCTCGTCTTGCAGACACCTGAAGTCCCCTTCAGGTGTTTTTTTATATCTGCACTTCCACTTGCATTTTTTTTCATTAGAATCAAAGCTGGATCTTCAATCATTGAAATGGGCACAGCATGACTTCAGCAGAAACGTCACAAAGCACAACTTTGCAATATGTGCACTGGTTTCGCCATTCTGCGCCTTATATCAATGCGCACCGCAATAAAACCTTTGTAATCATGTTTGATGGCGAAGCCGTCTTAAATGATAACTTTCAGCATATTATTCACGATATTGCTTTATTACATTCTTTGGGCATTCGGCTGATTCTGGTACATGGTGCACGTCCGCAAATTAACCAGAATCTGGCTCAAAGCCAGATTACGACGCCTTTTTACCAGCAGCGTCGGGTCACCACACGTGAATCTTTAAGCTGCGTGATGAATGCCGTCGGTTCGATCCGCCTACAAATTGAAGCACTGCTGTCTATGGGACTGGCCAATTCGCCGATGTATGGCGCCCGGATTGATACCGTTTCAGGGAATTTTGTCACCGCCAAGCCGTATGGCATCCGCGATGGTATCGATTTTCAGTTGACCGGTGAAGTGCGCGCGGTTGATACCGATGCGATTCAGCGCCATCTGGACAGTCATAATATTGTGGTGCTTGGCCCGACCGGTTATTCCACTACCGGAGAAGTTTTTAATCTGCTGGCTGAAGAAGTTGCTAACAAAACTGCGATTCGCCTTAAGGCAGATAAACTGATTTTTCTCGGTAAGCAGCATGGTCTGATGGACAGTAACGGCCAACTCAAACGCGAAGTGACACCGCAACAACTGGATGATTTTATTCCGGTCGAACAAGATGCGCTTGAAAGAGGACTACAATTGAAAGCCGCACAGGAAGCCTCAATGAACGGCGTACATCGGGTGCATCTGATTTCTTATGCCTATGATGGTGCCCTGCTGGAAGAGCTGTTCACCCGGGATGGTTCCGGAACTCTGGTCACCGACGCGCATTATGAAGAAGTGCGGATGGCCGATATTCAGGATGTCGGTGGCCTGATCGGTTTGCTGCGTCCACTGGAAGAAGAAGGCATTCTGGTCTATCGTTCGCGTGAACGCCTAGAAAATGAAATCAACCAGTTTGCCGTAATCGAACGGGACGGCATGATTCTGGCCTGTGCCGCCCTCTACCCGATTCCGACGACAGGGGATGAATTGCGTTCTGCAGAAATTGCCTGTGTTGCGGTACATCCCAGTTATCGCAAGTCTAATCGGGGTAGCCAGATCCTGCATTATCTAGAAGAAAAAGCCAAAAGCATGCAGATTCAGCAACTGTTTATTTTAACTACCCGCACCGCGCACTGGTTTCTGGAACAAGGCTTTGAACCGGCTTCAGTCGATGACCTGCCGGATGCCCGTCAGGCATTTTACAATTATCAACGTAATTCAATTGTTTGCAAAAAGTCACTTTAAAGTGGCTTTTTCTTTCAGTGCTTTAGCTTAATTTTAGATAAAGATATCTGGCAATCTCGCTTTAAATTTTAAAATTCTATTACTCGTTTTTAGCTAAACATATCAATAGATTAGATTTAAAAAAATAACTATAAATTTCATAGGTTTGATTAATTTAAATATTAAATCTTCATTTTTATATAAATCACTTTTCTGCATAAGTTTTGCGCTTTTTTATTTATCTTTTTTCTTCATTAGAAATTCCTGAATAGTTATTTTTTTAGAAAAACAAAAACGATTAGCGTGTGTCTAAGTTTTCATTCACTAGCTTTTCACTTTCGGGAGTTTTGATTCATGCGCCAATCTCATGTTCAGTTTTTAACAAAGACTGCGGTACTCGGTACCGCGATGGCTGGTGTCATGATGCTTTCAGGCTGCTCGAAAAAAGAAGAGACCATTACCCTGAATATCGGTTTCCAAAAATACGGCATATTACCTATTTTAAAAGAACGCGGCACGCTGGAAACCAGCTTAAAACAGCAAGGGGTCAATGTGAAATGGGTAGAATTTCCTGCCGGCCCACAACTGCTTGAGGGCCTGAATGTTGGCAGCGTCTCTTTTGGTGAAGCCGGTGAAGCACCGCCAATTTTTGCCCAGGCGGCCAACTCAAATCTGGTCTATGTGGCCAATCAGCCGCAAGCACCTAAGGCCGAAGCCTTGATTGTACCGAAAGATTCACCAATCCAGTCTATTCAGGATCTGAAAGGCAAACGGGTAGCCCTGAACAAAGGTTCAAATGTGCATTACCTGCTGTTAAAAGTTCTGGAAGCCAACAAGCTGACACTCGGTGATATTGAAGTGATTTATCTACCACCTTCCGATGCACGTGCTGCATTTGAACGTGGTGCAGTCGATGCTTGGGTGATCTGGGATCCGTTCTTTGCAGCTGCTGAACATCAAATTGGTGCGCGTGTCATTGCCAGCGGTGAAAATGTGGTGAGCAATCATCAGTTCTATCTGGCAGATCGCAAGTTCGCAGAAAGCCATCCTCAGGTGGTACAGGCGGTGGTCAACGAACTGAATCTGACCACGGACTGGGTGGCAAAAAATCAGGACGCTGCCGCTCAGCTCCTGCAAAAACCGACAGGTCTGGCCGTCGATGTCTTAAAAACCTCTATTTCACGCATGGGCTTTGGCGTTAAACCTCTCAGCACTGACGTGATTCAAAAACAGCAACAAGTCGCCGATGCATTTTATGCGCAGCAGCTGATTCCACAAAAGCTGAATATTGATGCAGCAATTATTAAATAACAGCAGAATAATTCGAGAATAAAGATGAGTCATTTAAAAACAGTTTCTTATATCAGTTTAGCGTTATTGAGCTTTAGTCTGACTGGCTGTCAGAAACAGGAAGCACAGCAAAAGACTGCTGCAGACACCAAAGCAACACAACCGGTAAAAACCATTGCGATTGGCTTTCAGAAATCAGCCTTGAATCTGCTGGTGGCACGTGATGAAAAGCTGTTAGAACAACAATTCCCGAATGCCAAAATTGAATGGAAAGAGTTTCCGGCAGGTCCACAAATGCTGGAAGCCTTAGCGGTCGGTGCAGTGGATTATGGCTATGTGGGAAATACTCCGCCTATTTTTGCACAGGCGGCAGACAAAACCCTGAGCTACGTGGCCTTTGAAAAAGTGGCGGGAAATTCTTTGGCCGTGGTCGTGCCGAAAGACAGTGCGATTCAAAACATTCAACAGTTGAAAGGAAAACGGATCGCGGTTCAAAAAGGTTAAAGTGCCCATGAACTTCTGGCCAAAACCCTGGAAAAAGCAGGATTGGAGTGGTCAGAGATTCAAGCCATTTGGCTTCCCCCTGCGGATGCACGTGCTGCTTTTGACAAAAAAGCCATTGATGCCTGGGCAATCTGGGATCCCTTTCTGGGTGCAGCCGAGTTCGACAGCAAGGTTAAGGTGCTGATTGAATCCAGTGACTTTCCACAAACCTACTCCTTTTATATCGGCAATCCCGAATTTATTCAGAAGCATCCGGATAGCCCCGGGAAGTTTATCCAGGCTT
The DNA here is from genome assembly GCF_024129685.1 of Acinetobacter lwoffii. Lineage (GTDB taxonomy): Bacteria > Pseudomonadota > Gammaproteobacteria > Pseudomonadales > Moraxellaceae > Acinetobacter > Acinetobacter lwoffii_X. The sequence goes on from NZ_JAMXXL010000018.1 coordinate 57,127, forward strand.
TAAATGCATCTGACCAGTGGATTCTTAAAAACCAGGCTGTAGCTCTAGATATTTATCAGAAAAGTACCGGTCTGAAATCGGAGGTAGCAAAGATTGCATTTGAGCGTCTTCTTAAACCTTCGCCGGTACAACCATTAACGACGGAAGTGATCAAAGCCCAACAGAATATTGCCGATCTCTTCCAGCAGGTTCAACTGATTCCCAAAACCATCAGCGTCCAGCAACAGATCTGGTCGCCAGCAGCCACACATTGATGAACAAACAAGATGATTTAATTTAAGGAATATCACATGAAAATTTTCTGGTTTATCCCCACTCATGGCGACAGCCGTTACTTAGGCACCAGCAAGGGCGCACGTGTTGTAGATCATGCCTACATGAAGCAGATTGCCGTTGCCGTGGATAATCTTGGTTATGAAGGTGTCCTGATTCCGACTGGCCGTTCTTGTGAAGATCCATGGTTAACTGCAGCCAGCCTGATTGATGCGACCAAAAAATTAAAATTCCTGGTGGCATTGCGTCCAGGCGTGACCACGCCGGCACTGGCTGCACGTATGGCCGCGACCTTTGACCGCTTGTCTAATGGCCGAGTACTGCTGAATCTGGTGACTGGCGGTGACGAGCAGGAGCTAAAAGGTGATGGCGTCTATGAAGATCACACAACCCGTTATAAAACGGCGACCGAATACACCACCATCTGGCGTGAAATTTTAAAACGCTCACATACCGGTGAAAGCTTTAGTTTCCATGGCGAACGCTTAAGTGTCGATGATGCAAAATTGCTGTATCCACCCATTCAGCAGCCGCATCCGCCTTTATGGTTTGGTGGCTCATCGGATGATGCCATTGAGCTGGCCACGGATCAGGTCGATACTTACTTGACCTGGGGCGAGCCACCGGCAGCAGTCAAAGAAAAAATTGCAGTGGTAAAAGCCAAGGCTGCAGCTAAAGGTCGTGAACTGAATTACGGGATCCGTTTACACGTGATCGTACGCGAAACCAATGAGCAGGCCTGGGCGGCGGCTGAAGAACTGATTCAATATGTGGATGATGCCACTATCGCTGCAGCCCAAGCCAAGTTCAAATCCATGGACTCGGTCGGTCAGCGCCGTATGGCAGAACTGCACAATGGCGATCGCAGCAAACTCGAAGTTTCTCCAAACCTCTGGGCAGGTGTGGGTCTGGTTCGTGGTGGTGCAGGTACGGCACTGGTCGGCGATCCGGAAACTGTCGCTGCACGTATCCAGGAATATGCCGATCTGGGGATCAGCACCTTTATTTTCTCAGGCTATCCACATCTGGAAGAATCCATCCGTTTTGCAGAACTGGTATTCCCTTTACTTCCACTGGAAACCCAGCAAAAACTCACTCAACCAAACTTGACCGGTCCATTTGGTGAAATCGTGGCGAACAACTACACACCGGACGAGAACAAGCAGGCTGAGAAAATTAAGGAGTCTGCTTAATGTCAAAAGTCGTTTCCGTTGAAACCCTGACCCCAAAGCAGGTTTCACGTGGAACAATTCTGGGGCAGCATCTGCTGCCCTGGCTGGTTCCAATTTTTTTGATTGCGATTTGGCAGATTACCTCTAGTACAGGCCTGCTGGAAAGCCGGATTCTGCCTGCACCTAGTGCGGTAGTTTTGGCCTTCTGGAATTTGCTACTCAGCGGTGAACTGTGGATGCATGTGCAAGTCAGTGCGGGGCGTGCTATTAGTGGCTTATTGGTGGGGGGTGGTTTGGGCCTATTGCTGGGCCTGTTAAATGGTTCATCCAGAACTGCCTCTACCCTGCTCGATACCACCTTGCAGATGATCCGCAATATTCCTGCACTGGCACTCATTCCCCTAGTCATCTTATGGTTCGGGATTGATGAATCTGCCAAATTGTTTCTGGTGGCGATTGGGGTATTTTTCCCGATTTATATCAATACCTATCATGGGATTCGTTCCGTCGATCCGCAATTGATCGAGATGGGCAAAAGCTATGGCTTAACTCGCTGGCAACTGTATAAAGAAATTATTCTGCCGGGTGCGATGCCGTCAATTCTGGTCGGACTGCGTTTTTCTCTAGGTCTGGTCTGGGTATTGTTAATCGTTGCCGAAACTATTTCTGCTCAGTCTGGTATTGGTTATATGACCATGAATGCACGTGAATTTTTGCAAACTGATGTGGTCTTGGTGGGTATTTTACTGTATGCCCTGCTCGGCAAACTGGCCGATGTTCTGGCCGTGGCCTTAGAGCGATTCCTGCTGCGCTGGCATGCCGGCTATCAAAAATAAAGAATAAATGAGGAGCATGTGATGACTGATCTCAGTTTAGGGCGTCATGCCAATGACCCGATTGCACCACTCGAACCACCTACAGCAGAGATCAATCCTGCTGCAGTGATTGGTGCCGAAATTATCATTGAACAGCTGCATAAGTTTTATGGTTCGGTCAAAGTTCTGGAAGATCTGGACCTGCATATCCAACCTAGTGAATTTCTGGCAATTGTCGGTCGCAGCGGTTGTGGTAAAAGTACCTTATTGCGCCTGATTGCCGACTTGGAACAGCAAAGCTACGGCGAAATCAAATTCAAATCAGCCCGGCATATCCGTGAAGGCATTACTGCAGATGATATCCGGGTGATGTTTCAGGATCCTCGCCTGCTGCCTTGGCGCAGTATCGAACAGAATGTGCAACTTGGTTTACCGAAGGAGCAGCATGCCAAAGCCTCTCAAATGCTGAAAAAGGTCGGACTCAAAGAAAAAGCCGGACTGTGGCCTTCACAGCTTTCCGGAGGACAACGGCAACGTACCGCCTTAGCGCGAGCATTATCGCATCAGCCGCGTATTCTGCTGCTGGATGAACCGCTCGGTGCTCTGGATGCCCTAACACGTCTGGAAATGCAAAACCTGATTGAGCGCCTCTGGACCGAACAAGGCTTTACCGCCATTCTGGTCACGCACGATGTCAGTGAAGCCGTGCAACTGGCAGACCGGATTATCTTGCTGGACAAAGGCCATATTGCCAAAGAGTTTAGAGTCAATTTGCCACGTCCCCGGCAAAAAAGTGTGACATTTGCAGAACTGGAACATCAGGTCTTGCAGGCAGTTTTAGCGACCTGAATACCCACTCCAACCCAAAATCGCACATGGTTTTGGGTCTTATTCTTATAAAAAATACTTTTATCTCAATGAGAAGACATTTTTATCAGTTTCATTTCAACATTATTCTTCTCTTGCATTGATGAAGAAAAAAAATGAATAAATGAAGTATTTTCAGAAACTTGAATTTTTCTCCTAGTGTAAATGCATTTAGCCTGTTTTAAATATTGATCTAGAGAATAAATCATCATTATTCAAAAAATTAGCCTGTGACTGTGTGCACAAATCTGATGATTTGCCGTACAATTGAGGATTCCCTTTTTCATTGTTTTTTATATTTGCTAATGGAACAAAAAAAGAGTACTCAAAAACGCAATCAGCTGCTAAATGCTGCACTAGACGTATTTTCCCTATATGGTTTTAATGGGGCAAGTCTGGATGAAATCGCACAAATTGCAGAAATGCATAAGTCGAATATTTTCTATTATTATGAAAATAAAGAAGCCCTGTATGTCGAGGTATTAACCACCGTTCTACAAAAATGGCTGGCGCCTTTACAAACCTTGGAAGCTGAACTTGAGCCTGAAGAAGCGATCACCAATTATTTGATGCAAAAAATTGAAGTGTCGCGTACCCAGCCTAAAGCATCACGTTTATTTGCTTTGGAGGTGATTCAAGGTGCACCGCATATTCTGGAAATTTTAAAAGGTCCGCTAAAAAAACTGGTCAAGCGTAAAGCCAAAGTGATTTCCAACTGGCAGGAGCAAGGCAAGATTTCTGCAGATATTGATCCTGAGTTACTGATTCTGAATATTTGGGCGATTACCCAGAACTATGCAGACTTTGCGACCCAAATGGAAATGGTCACGGGTAAAACCTTGCGTAACCGCAGCATGCAGCAACGCATTATCCAGCATACGGTACATATGATGTTATACGGCGTGATTCCACGCACGGATAAATAAGCAAGCGCTTCTGATTGGCACACGACCATAGCTGCTATGGTCGCCGAGCAAACTTGACCCTCCTATTTATTTTACCATTTGATATAAATCTAATAATTTTTTCGCACCCAATAACAGATTTTCTTCCCAATCCAGATGCGCAGTCTCATTAGCTCCATCAGTAATGTATTTCACTGAAATCAGCCGAACGCCCAGCTTTTTACAGACTTTGGCCAAGGCATAGCCTTCCATATCGACCAGATTACACGCCACTTTTGAAATACCGGTTTCAAAGCTATCGCCTGTCCCACAAATTCCTTTCGGCAAATGGTCAAAGAAAGAATCCAGCTCAATCGCACCCGGGAAATGCTGATCCATCGGGGTCATGCCGATCTCAAAGCCAAGGGGCGACACATCCATATCACGCTGTACAAATTGCGTGACTTCGACCAGTTCATGCGCATTAAAATGCGAACTTCCCGCGCTGCCCAAATTCAATAAGGTACTGCAACCGGTGTTCTGAATCACCTCAAAAGCTTTAAAAGCCGCATTGACTTTACCAATCCCGCTGTAATGTACCTGAATGCCTTCTGCTTCAAACAAGCCTTTGGATTCATTGGGTAGAGCCATGATGAGCGCCAGATCGGACATTCGAAACACCTGATATCAAGAAAAACCCTGACATTAGAAAACAAAACCGGCTGAATGAAAAGCATCAGTGCTCTGATCAAACATACTTAGTGCGTAGAAAAACCAGCCGGCTCAATTCCAAGGAAGGTGAATTTTCAAGAAAAATATTGCATAAAAACACAACAGCAAGACGAAAGCGCGAGATTATGGCAATATATAGCCTCTCGATATTTCTAAGCACTTGATTTGCCCATGCAGCTGCTCCGTCTAAATGCTTTAGCCTCTCATTCTGAATTACCCAAAACTGCCGTGACCATCGGTAATTTTGACGGCGTGCATTTAGGCCATCAGGCGATGATCCGTCAGCTGAAACAGGTGGCCAAAGCACAGGGTTTAAAATCTGTAGTGATGATTTTCGAGCCGCAACCGCTTGAATACTTTCAGGGTTATGAGGCCCCACCGCGTATTTCATCATTGCGTGAAAAAGTTGAATACCTGACTGAGCTGGGTGTGGACTATATCGCGGTGGCGAAATTTGACCATACTTTTCGCAGCCTGACTGCAGAAGCCTTTGCCGACATTTTAAAAGAAAAACTCAATGCCCGGCATCTGGTCTTGGGCGATGATTTTCACTTTGGTAAAAACCGCCAAGGCAACAGCGAATTCTTGCGCAATTACGGCTTTGAAGTGACCAATTTAAATACCATTGCGCTAGATGGTGAACGCGTCAGTTCCACCCGGATTCGCCAGACGCTACAAGCCGGTGATTTAGCCTTGGCCGCACAATTGCTGGGGCGTCCCTATAGCATTACCGGGCGGGTGCAATATGGTGATCAGATTGGTCGAACTATTGATTTCCCCACCATTAATGTACGGCTCAACCGCCATAAGCCCTGCCTGAAGGGAATTTACGGAGTTGAGGTCATTTGCGAAACCCAATCCTTAAAAGACAAAGTAAAAGCCGACTCTGCAACGCAAACAGGCATTGTGGGTTATGACCCGACTGCCCTGTTTGGGGCCGGTCATGTCGGCACACGTCCAGCCATCAAACAAGCACATCCAGAGTGGCGATTAGAAGTACATTTTCCAGATGTTTCTGCTAATCTGTATGGCCTGTTGATGCGGGTGACGTTCTTAAACTATTTACATGGCGAAAAGGACTATCCTTCGCTTGAAGCGCTAAAAGCCGGAATTGATGATGATGTCGAGAAACTGCTTGAGTTTCGTCGAAATCACCCCACATTTCCCTTTTAATATCCCATATTTTTATTGTAAAACGTGTCAGTGACATAACTGATTAGATTGGAAGACGACTTGCATGAGCGATAAGCAAACTCCTGAAAATGCAGTGGACTATAAAGCCACGCTAAACCTCCCAGGTACTGACTTTGCAATGAAAGCAAATTTGGCAGTACGTGAAGCGAAATGGTTAGAAGAGTGGTATGCCGACAACATTTATCAGCAGATTCGTGAATCGCGTATTGGCAAGAAAAAATACGTGCTTCATGACGGCCCTCCTTATGCCAATGGTCAAATTCATTTGGGTCATGCGGTCAACAAAGTACTCAAAGACATCATTATCAAAAGCCGTGTCATGGATGGCTTTGATGCACCGTATGTACCGGGCTGGGACTGTCACGGTTTGCCAATCGAACTCAAAGTCGAAGAAAAAGTCGGTAAAGTCGGCGTAAAAGTGGATGCATCTACCTTCCGTAAAGCCTGCCGTGAATATGCCTACACCCAAGTTGAGCTTCAAAAGAAAGACTTCGTACGTATGGGCGTATTCGGGGATTGGGACAATCCTTACTTAACGATGAACTTCAAACAAGAAGCTGACATCGTACGTTCATTGGGTGCAATCGCGAAAGCAGGTCATATCGAGCCAGGTCTGAAACCAGTCAACTGGTGTTTAGACTGTGGTTCATCACTCGCTGAAGCTGAAGTTGAATACGAAGATAAAAAATCGGATGCAATTGACGTCGGTTTCACGGTTGTAGACCTTGCTGATTTATCTGCACGTGTCGGCGTAGAAATCGCTGATCGTACGGATATCGTGATTTGGACAACAACGCCTTGGACCATGCCTGCCAACCAAGCGGTTGCATTACACGCTGAACTTGAATACCAATTGGTTAAAGCAACAGCGGAAGATAAAGCTGCACAAAACTTTATCTTGGCGAAATCATTGGTTGAGTCTGCGACTCAGCGTTATGGCTTTACTGCATTTGAAGTGCTTGCTGAATTCACAGGTGCAAAACTTGAGAATTTAGTTCTTCAACATCCTTTAATTGCTGAACGCCAAGTGCCAGTGATCTTGGGTGAACACGTCACCGATGCTAGCGGTACAGGTGCAGTACATACCGCACCGGGCCACGGTGTGGACGACTATAAAGTTGGTTTACAGTACAACTTAAAAGTAGAAAACCCAGTCGGCGGTAATGGTGTGTATTTACCGACTTCGCCAATCTTCCCGGGCGAGCACATCTACAAAGCCAATCCAAAAATCATTGCAGCATTGACTGAAGCGACCAAGCTTTGGGCACACGTGGTGATCAAGCATAGCTACCCGCATTGCTGGCGCCATAAAACCCCGATTATCTTCCGTGCGACCCCACAATGGTTCATCAGCATGGATGCCAAAGGTCTGCGTCAAAATGCACTGAATGCGATTGAAAACGATATCAGCTTTGTACCGGACTGGGGTAAAAACCGTATCCAGGCGATGATTGAAGGCCGTCCGGACTGGTGTATTTCACGTCAACGTACTTGGGGTGTGCCAATTCCGTTCTTCGTACACAAAGACACCAATGAATTGCATCCGCGTACGCCTGAACTGATCGAAGAAGTTGCCAAACTGATTGAACAAGAAGGCATTGATGGCTGGTACAACCGTGATGCATCTGAGTTTATCGGTGCGGATGCTGAGCAATATAATGCAGTTCGTGACACCTTAGATGTCTGGTTTGACTCTGGTACAACGCACTATGCGGTACTGCGTGAACGTGAAGAACTGACTGATCCTGCTGATTTGTACCTTGAAGGTTCAGACCAGCACCGTGGCTGGTTCCAGTCGTCGTTATTGACCTCGATTGCGATTAACGAACGTGCGCCATATAAAGGTCTATTGACTCACGGTTTCGTCGTGGATGAAAAAGGCCGCAAGATGTCCAAGTCGATCGGTAACGTGATCACGCCGCAAGACATCATTAAAGATATGGGTGCGGATGGTTTACGTTTCTGGATCGCCTCTGCGGATTACCGTTATGAAATGACCGCTGGTAAAGAAATCTTTAGCCGTGCCTCTGACGGTTATCGTCGTATCCGTAACACGCTTCGTTTCTTGCTTGCTAACCTGAATGGCTTCAAACCATCAACAGATGCGCTTCCTGTAGATCAATTGATCGCGCTGGATCAATACATTCTGCAACGTGCATCTGAAGTGCAAGAAACCATTAAGAAAGCATACGAAGATATGAACTTCCATATCGTAACGACTGCTCTGACTAATTTTTGTATCAATGACTTGGGTGGTTTCTACTTAGACATTATCAAAGATCGTCAATACACCACGAAAGCGGATTCGCAAGCACGTCATTCTGCACAAACTGCGTTGTATCACCTGGTACAGGCATTCGTGCGTTGGATGTCACCAATCTTAAGCTTCACTGCACAAGAAGCTTGGCCGTTAATCCCTGAACAATCAGAGAAATACGTGTTCACGGCTGAATGGTATGACATTCCTGTGGCTTCAACTGCAAATGTAATATCTGAAGCTGAATGGCAAACGCTCATTGCTGTGAAATCTGCAGTAAACAAATTCATTGAAACTGCACGTACAGCAAAAACTGTCGGTTCTAACTTGTCTGCCAAAGTTGAACTTTGGGCAAATGCTGAATTAAAAGCAGTGCTAGATAAGTTAAGTGATGAGCTTCGTTTCGTCCTGATCACATCACAAGTGCTGGTGAATGAGTTTGATGCGGCACAAGGTGAAGCGTCTGATCTTGAAGGCTTGAATGTGAAAGTTTCAGCAGCTGATGGCGAAAAATGCGTACGTTGCTGGCATGTATTACCAGATGTAAATACACATTCTGCACATCCTGGTCTATGCGGTCGTTGTATTATCAACCTTCCTACAGGCCAAGGCGAAGAGAGAAAATATGCCTAATACCCACACCAAAAAGGGCTTATTCCAGTTTTATCCACATAATTTATGGTGGGTTGGACTGGCCATTCTGGCGATCATTCTGGATCAATGGACCAAATGGATTGCAGTGACAAATCTGAACTATGCAGATCCTGTTCCTGTGCTGCCCTTTTTAAATTGGACACTGCTACATAACTATGGCGCTGCCTTTAGTTTCCTGTCCGATGCCGGTGGTTGGCAACGCTATTTCTTTACTTCACTGGCAGGTTTAGTGTCTGTAATCTTTGTGTTTTGGCTGATGCGCATGCCAAAAGACATGAAAATTTTACCATTGGCGATTGCCCTGATTCTGGGTGGTGCCATCGGTAATTTAATCGACCGGGTCAGCCTCGGCTATGTAGTCGATTTTATTCATGTGTATTACCAGAACAGCCACTTCCCTGCGTTCAATATCGCAGATAGTGCTATTACTGTAGGCACTATTCTGATGCTGATTGATACCTTTTTCTTAGAAAAACATCGAATTCAACGGGCGCAAGCACAACATGACTGATTTTATTCATCCTAACGAAGAAACCCGGGTTGCAGACGGTTCTAAAGTCGAGCTGCACTTTTCTGTCGCAATCGAAAATGGCGTGGAAATTGACAATACCCGTAGCCGTGAAGAACCGGTCAGCCTGGTGATTGGTGATGGCAATTTACTGCCTGGTTTTGAAAAAGCATTGTTTGGTTTACGTGCCGGTGACCGTCGTACGGTGAGCCTGCCGCCAGAAGATGCTTTTGGTCCATGGAATCCAGAAAACATCCAGAAATTTGATACGGTGAAGTTCGGAGAACGTCCGATCGAAGGTCACATGATCGAGTTTGAAGACAAAGCCAAAGCCACCCTGTATGGCGTGGTGAGATCGGTGAATGATGACATCACTGAAGTGGACTTTAACCATCCATTGGCAGGCAAAAACATCACCTTTGAAGTGGAAATCTTTAAAGTGACACCTGCGGGTCAGCAAGGCATTAAACTGATGTAAAACCTCAGCTAATTAACTGATTTTAAAAAAGCTCCTTCGGGAGCTTTTTATTTTCCGGATACAAATCATCTCTAGTCACCTTCCTGAAATCTGATTAATTTGATGATCAGACCCGAAGAAAGGATGAAACATGAAAATTTATATTGTGGTTGGGAGTGTTCGTGAGGGACGTACTGCGATTAAAGTGGCGCACTGGGTACTGCAGGAAATTAAAAGTTATGCCTTTAGCACTTTGGAAACTGAAATTGTCGATCTAAAAGAATGGGATCTTCCGCTGTTTTCTGGTGCTCATCCCCCATTGACCGGGATTTATGATCAGCCCAAACAGCAAGACTGGGCCGACAAGATTGCGCTTGGCGATGCCTTTATTTTTGTCACGCCTGAATACAATCATGGCTATAGCCCTGCCCTGAAAAATGCCCTGGATTATCTCGGCAAGGAATGGCAAGGCAAACCGGCAGCTTATATTGGTTATGGTGCGACCAACGGATCACGTTCGATTGACCAGATTCGTCAAGTCGGCACTCAACTTGGACTGGTAGATACCAATGCCGTGATCGAAATCCGTGACATCTTTGCGCGCAACAAAGATTATTCCTTCCAAGGCAATGAATTTGATAATAAAAACTTAAAAGCTGTAGTGGATAGACTGATTCAATATGTCAGTGCTTAATGACTGGACGACAGCCCTGTACGTTTTAGCCTACATGCAGCGCAGAGTTTAGCCGCTATGCAGTCATTTTATGCGAGGCTATAGTGAGTACATAGACAGACAGGAAGTCTGCAAAGCGATACGACAACAATAAAAAGCGCCAATCAACAGGACGTTGACAGATTAGACAGGAGTCAGATCTGAGAAGCAAATCCAGAAAAGCCTCTACAGGATGTTGAGGCTTTTCTGTTTAAACTTTAGATTTAACGTGACTACTGATCTGGATGCATCAGACATCAACCTTAAACCCGAGATCAACATCACAGGCGGCTTGTCCTCCTCGAATCCCCCAATTTTCCAATGCACTTTCTCTCAGATGAATCAAAATATGGTCTGCAGGAATACCGATTTCCCCAAGACTTTTGACCATTTGCTGATACAAGTTGCGCTTGGTCTCCAGACTGCGACCAGCAAAACAGTCAATACTGATCAAGGTAAAATATTCAGGCTGAGCTAAATGACTCATATACTGAAAACGATGCGCTTCATGCACGACCAGACGAATATTACGATCATATTCAGGTAGCTGAAAGGCAGTTTTCACACAATGAAATACGCTGTTAAGCAATTGTTCCTCAACTGCTTGAGGATATTGTTGGCGAACTTCAATTTAAATCGTAGGCATAGGAGTTTCCTTTTTATTATTTTATCGACATTTTTATTTATATCAGTTGATGCATATCAAAAGAGTATTCTCTCGCTAAGATACAGCAAAATCACCATCCCTATTTGTAATTTGATCGGATGATCATTTTAAAACAGTATTTTTGAATTTATCTTTTTAAAATTTGGCTGTCGGCTTTGACCTACAATCTATGCAGCCAAACTGCCCTATTGCGCTGTATCGCTTCAGGCTATATTCAGATCATACCAAGACAGGAAGTCTTGTAAGAAAAATAAAAAATTCACGTAGCAGGATGCTGATCGGTATAACAGATATTATACCTTTAACAGAATATGAAAAGGCCTTCACAGGATGTAGAGGCCTTTTTCTTTCATGTCAGCATCAGCTTAAAAATCCTTTCATTCAGAGGGTCAGCTCATGCTGCGTTATTCCACCTTTCAATAACTCATTTTCAGATAAGCATCCTAAAAGCAGAGGATTAAGGTGCTGTCATTTTTAACAAACCGGCTTGCGAACCATCTTGAATCACCCACAGTGAACCATCCTGTGCCTGAGCAACCCCGCGAATCCGCTCCTTCATATCCAGACGCTGGACTTCTTTCACTGGAGTCTGGGTCGTATCCACAATCACAATCGCCTTGGAAGACAGACCGGTCGCAATCGCTTTATTTTTCCATTTCGGGAAGACATTAGCCGTATAAAACATTAAATCTGAAGGAGAAATTACCGGAGTCCAATCCAGTGCCGGGGCCTCAAATTCAGGTCGGGTACTGTGGTCAGGAATCGGCTTGCCATCATAATGATCGCCATTGGACACTAACGGATAACCATAATTTTTAGCTTTGACAATCTTGTTCAGTTCATCGCCGCCTTTTGGTCCCATTTCGATCACCCAAAGCTGCCCTTTCGGATCAAAAGCCATGCCTAGAGGATTACGATGTCCAAGACTCCAGACCTGCTGGGCAATTTTACCCTGATTCATAAACGGATTATCGGCAGGGATTGAGCCATCATCATTCAGGCGAATAATTTTACCGGCGTTGGATTGCATATCCTGTGCAGGGTTGAATTGCTGACGTTCTCCTGAACTGATCCATAACTTACCATCCGACCCGAATACAATCCGATGGGCATAATGTCCCTGGCCTGAAAATTTCGGCACTTGCGTCCAGATCCGTTCAATTTGTGTGAGTTGAGGAGTGGCTTGATTTAAGTTTAATTTACCCCGGATCACCACTGCACCATATCCGCCTTGGCCTTGTTCAGCATAGCTCAGATATACCCACCGATTCTTTGCAAAATCAGGATGTAAAGCAACTTCGCCTAAGCCACCCTGGCCTCCATATGCGACTTGAGGTATGCCTTTAACTTCAATTTTTTTCTTGGTTTTTGGATCAAAGAGCTGCAATTTTCCTTTGCGCTCAGTAATTAATAGTCGGCCATCCTTTAAAGTAGTAATCGCCCACGGCTCATTAAATTGAGCAACCTGTTCAACCTTATATTTTTGCAAGTTAGAAGAGACTGCATCCGATTTGGCAGCTGATGTAGATACCTCTTGACTACTTCTAGAAGATGAATTCTCTGCATGACAGGCAGTAAATGCTAAAGCACAACAACTGAGTAGAATTTTTATTTTAAATTGCGACAACATTATCTTATCCATACTGATTTATTGTTCAAATTAACATCAAGATACAGAATTTATAATGTAAATTCAGCAGAGAAAGGTAAATAGATACATTTTAAAAACTATAAAACGAGTTAATTTTGAAGTTTTATTTATAATTTTTGCACATAAAAAAATCCCCCTCTGCCTTAGCGGAGGGGGATTTCGAATAATGAGCTGGCGATGACTTACTCTCACATGGGTAACCCCACACTACCATCAGCGCTAAGAGGTTTCACTTCT